>JAEORM010000079.1 GCA_016840905.1 Candidatus Gerdarchaeota archaeon
CCTTTGCGTTTTTCTTTGGACAAGCTATTCGCAAATCTGTCAAAACCTTCCCATAAGGTAAGGTGATTTCCTCTGAAATTAAAGATGCTGCCATAACTTCAGTCTCAGTAATTTGATTCGATCCTTTAGCTACAATGTTTCCAGAAGACCGTTTTCCCTGAAGTTTCCAATTATTCCTTCCAAAATCTACATGATATTTTTCTTTGTAAGAATCTACTGCTTTCTTAAAATCATCTTCAAGCTCTCTAAGATTCTTGGTAAAACGCTTACCTCCTTTACCAGGGCGACGAATACAACCAACAGTTAATGTACCCTCATCTTTTAGCTTTTCTTGTTTTACCATTTGAGGATTTTCTACGGGAGGATCTGCAACACCTTCTAATGTAGATATTGGTATGGGCGGTTCTTTTTTCTCTTCTCCCACAATAGTAACTTTCTTATATTTCGGATTTTTAAATTTGAAAACTTCATTCACATTAATGTTTCCATCAATTTCGGTTTTCATTATATCTTCAGGCGATAAATGCTTCCAGCTCAATTGGTTCTTACCTTCATCTATCTTTCTTTGCGCTTGTTCTTTAGTGAAACCAGCACGAACAAGAGCTTCTAGAGGATCAAGTCGTCCAAGAGGATTTTCTCCATTTTTAGATATATCTTCATTCGAATTTAGGCCATCCGCATCAACAGGGAATTGTCCATCACCTTTATTTGCACAACCATCACCACCATGGAGAAAAACCGTTCCTCCATTTTGGGATTCATCAATGTTGAATGTGGGATTAGCTTCTTTAATAGCTTTTATTCTTTGCGCTATGACTTTTCCACGTTTTTCCAATTCTTCCCATTCCTTCATGGTTGTTTTAAATTGTTTCTCACCTACATTTTTATCTTCCGGTGGAACTCGCTTAGCACGAGCAACTAATCCTAATAAGAACTGCTTCGAATCTTCAGTAAGAAGAGTCTCATCAAACAAGGAAATAATATGTCGAGAAGTAGCATCTAACCTTTCAGGATCGCCTATTGCATCTCTAATCTCATGAACAATTTCTTGCATAGGTGTAAGCTTAAACTCACGATCTCCACTAGGTTTAAATGGTACTGGTTTAGATTCGTCTACTGGATCTGTAGCCTGAACAACAATATTGCTTAAATCTGGTGTTTCGGTAATAGGAGTATTATTAAGAATTTCATCTGCTAATTTAGATAATTGTTCTTCATTATTTTTATCGATTTTTTCATTAGCCTTCTTTGAAAACTCTTCCCTATCAGATAATCTATCTAATTCAGCTAAATCATTAGAAATATTACTTAAATTTTCCAGATATTCTTTTAATGCATAATCCAATAATTTTGTATCCTCTGGATTTTTTTGAATTCTGACAAAAATATCGTCAATTCGCGATGATAAAACCCTCAAAACCGAATGTATTTTTTCTCTATCAGCTTTTTCTTCTCTTTTTACTGTTTTTAAGTCATCCACCAGTTTTTCTCTGAGTCTTTTCTTGTATTGCTCAGAAAGAGCTGGATCTAGCTCATGCAAAACACCACAAATAGCTCTTTGAAACTCTAGCGAAAAATTATCTTTTTTTTCTGAACTCATCTTAACCTTCCTATAAAGCTAATATCTGCTCTCTAACCGGAGGAATACTTAGTCTTGAACACAATTCTTGTTCAGAAAGTAAACTCCTATCACATGGCTCAGGCGTAGTTGTACTTTGAATCTTCAAACCAAGCTTGAATCGTTCGTTAAAATATTGCATCATACTATACTTATTGACGGCTATTGGAGCGTGTACATGGAACAACCCCTCTTGCCAAAAACCACCCTGTATAATATCATCACAGATTTTAGCATACTGTTTAGTCGTAACGCCATTCCAAATATGATTATTAAAACCTTTTACTTCTTTCCCTTTTTGGGATTTGGCCCATTCTATTAAACTAGCCTTCTTATGGATTTCCTCACCTATGATTGAGGTACGAAGAACCATACAATTATCAGGCTCACCTAATGATTTGCTTTTTCCATAATCATCCAAAGCATCATGTGGATCAGATTCGATATAACTACCTTTTTTACCTGAATAAACACAATCTGTCGTGATGTGAATTAATCGACTTCCTACGCTCTTGCACCATTTAGCCAATTCCCAGGGAAAAATAGCATTAATTTGTCGTGCAGCAATTGGATTGCTGGCCATAAATGGTTTAATAACACCGATGCAATTAATCACATAATCATATAAACCATCTTGATCACCTAAAGCATCCAAACAGGTTTTCTCTAAAGGATCAAACTTCAATCGACACCACGGTTTACCATATTCAAGACCTTCTGTCCTATATGTAAGACAAACTGAATAATTATTATTTAGGAAATACTGTCCAACAGCATTTCCTAACATACCTGTACTACCTAAAATTAAAACTCTTTGATTCATCGAAAATCCTCTTCCCAAAAACTATTTTTATCATAAACATCACCAACATCATAAGGAAATCTAATATCATCACCTTTACTTTCCTCTAACGTCGTGGTAGAGAAAAAAATAATAATAGTATTATCTTCTAAATTCTTAAAACCATTAGCATATCCTGGTGGGATATAAAGAATTCCAGGTATTTTAGCTGATAAAACAAACTTTTTTGGTTTTTCTTTGATGTAATAATCACCACCCGGAACGTTCATATCATCACTTCGTACTAACGGTACCGCAGCAACAAGCGCACTTCCAGAAGCAACATAGACATACTTTCCTTCTAAGAGATGTCCATGGAAGGCTCTGATGAAACCCTGACGATGATTCTCTACCTGATAAAAACGTTTCACATTTGCAAATTTGAAATCATTAACAAATCTAAGACTGCCACGATCATCTACGGCAATTCCACCTTTAATAATTTTGATTTCTTCCATTTTATATCTTCCTTACTTATTTCCGAATTTATTCTTAATAAAAGCTTGATTAGAATAAACAGGATCATTTAAATTGGTAATTCTATTTTCTTGAAACACCTTTTGTAATTCTAGAATACCATCTTCAAGTTTAAATTTTGGTATCCATCCTGTCATTGAAATTTTTTCAGTTGAAACATGGTAATTTCTCAAATCTTCAAATTTCATGTTCATATATTCTAACTGAGCACCTGGAATAATTCTCTTAATTCTCCCAGCTATATCTGC
>JAEORM010000080.1 GCA_016840905.1 Candidatus Gerdarchaeota archaeon
ACAACAAATACTTGATCATCTAAAAGAAAATAGTGATCCTAGTTCTCTTATTGGGATGGCAAAAGTAGGCATTACTCCTGAAGATGCATATGGTACAAAAATACCCGTGCTTCGTTCATTAGCTAAAAAGATAGGTAAGAATCATTCCTTGGCATTAGATTTGTGGAATATTAACAAGCGAGAAACTAGAATACTTGCTTGTATGATTGATGACCCAAAATTAGTAACTGAAGAACAATTGGAATCTTGGATTTCTGAATTCAGCTATTGGGAGTTATGTGATCAGTGCATAATGAACCTCGTCGAAAAAACACCTTTCGCTTATAGTAAAGCAATAGAATGGGCGACCAAGGAAAAAGAATATACTAAACGAGCGGGATATGTTACCATGGCTAGATTAGCTGGTCACGATAAAAAAATATCTAATGAAAAGATCCTAGGTTTTTTACCAATAATAGATAAAGGATTATTTGAACGGGAACATACAGTCAAGTTAGCTGTTAGTTGGGCTCTACGTGAAATTGGTAAACGAAATCTTTTCTTAAATTCAAAGATACAAGAATATATGAAAGAAAAACAATTGATTATTGATATGACTGTTCAATGGATCACTAAAGATGTTCTAAAAGATATAACTAGAGATGTTGTTATACAAAAATTAAAAGAAAAGGAAAAATAAAAAAAATTATTAGAAGAATCTAAAAAACATACACAAATATTTCTGATGGTAAAACCAAAGAGAAGGATAATTCGATGTCATTTTTTATTTTTAAAGCATTATAGACTTCTCGGTTATCAGCAAAAATCATAATGTTCAATTGACTTTTTTCTGCAACGTGAAAAGTAATAATTTGAATTAGATTTTCAGAAGATTCTGGATTAAATGAAATTTGCATATATTCAACATTTTCTTTATCGTCAATATAATAAACTTCTCCTCCTGCATCTTCAAACGTACTTTCAGTACTATTATAGATATAAACATAATCAGTTAGCTCATCAATAGTTGAAGAATTATAAACTCTGACATCAAAACTTGTTATAATAGTACTCAGATATTTAGTTGTATCAGCCAAATCATTTCTAACTGAATTTTCTTTTGCAAACATAGGAATACCAACTAATCCACAACCAAAAGAAAAGGCTACCATTATCACAATTGCGTAACTAAGGATTTTTCTATTTCTATCACTTAGTTTTCTGCTTTTTTTGTATTCAGGCTCTTCTTCTATCTCATAACTTACTTCTTCTTCTTTTACTTCGTCGTCGTCGTCATAACTCATAATTATCACCGAATTAAATACTAATGAAATTATTAATTTCTAACAGATAGTACTTTTAGCTTCTTAATAATTATATGGTTTAACTAATATGTGGAAAATAGCGAATTTTTATAACTTTATTATACTGTAGGTGAAACTTTCCGAAAGATTTTTTTGCTCAATAATAAGAGTATATCCACGCGAACAATGACCGCTCTGGCCCTTCTGATACCAGATGATGAAGATTTTGAGTGGATAGTTCGCGTAAAATTATTACTTTGCACCACTGGTCCAGCCTGGCAAGACTCGACCCTCCCAATTGATACGAAAAAAATTTCAAAGAGATAGGTCGTGACCCGGGTTCGAATCCCGGGTGGTGCACCAATTTTTAAAATTCATTTCTCTTTTGCTTCACTATCTTCAAGTTGTTTTTTGTAAGCTATTCGATATTTAGCATATTTTTGTGCATGTTCAATAGAAAATTTGGCAGGTGCAGGAGGAACTGCTTTCCCATTACATTTTGGACAAACTTCTTTCATGGTATACGTGCCACAATTCAAACACTTATGTAATGACATTCCTATCACCTATAACCAAATTATTTGATCATTATTTCTTCCTAGAAAATGAATATGTTCCATGATATTTATCAACAATTCCTTCAATGCGTTGAAGAGCATTTTCAAGAGCTTTTTCAGCTACCTTGTAATCTTCTGAGGTTACTTCAATAGCATATCTAGGACTACCTTCAGTATAGATTTTGATGGAAGTATTTTTCTCTTCTACTTTATCTCTTCCTTCTTTAAGAGCTTCTTGTAAATGTATAACGCCATCTCCTCCTGGAATTGTTATTTCTGCTGTACCTTTGATTTCAACTGTAGCTGCAATAATATTTTCAGAAGCAATTTTACGAATAACTTTAGCCCAAGCTTCATCAATACCTAAATCAGTAAGAGCTTTTTGGCTAGCAGTAGAAGCAAATTCAAGTCCATAATATAACATATCATAATTTTTAACTAAAATATCTCCTACTTTGTCAGCATTTTTACGTTCTTCTTCTGGCATTTTTTCTATGATCATATCAAATAAGGTATTAGCGGTTTGAGCTCGTTTAGATTCTAGCAGTTTGAGTTTTTTCATTTGTTCTGGTACACGTTTAATACTAAGATCAACTTGTCCTTTATTTGCATCAACACGTAAAACTTTGGCTACAATTCTTTGTCCTTCTCTTATATGCACTCTAATATTTTTAACCCAAGTACGAGAAAGTGCTGAAATATGAACATAAGCTTCTCGATCACCAAATTCATCTAATGAAACATAAGCACCATGATTACTAACTTCCCTCACTGTTGCTACAACTAATTCATTTCTTTTCGGATATCCTTCAAACATTTCTTCTACATCGCTATCTGGATCAAACAAATCATCTTCTAAGCGATTATCTTTTTTAGACATTCTTTCTTCACTTCCTTGATTGATTTAAAAAAACAAATCAATTAAAAAATCTTCTATCAGATTGCTACCTCTACTCCTTAATAAAATTACCCACAAGCTATTTCATTTAAAAATTAGCTTGATAGAACCAATAAAAAATTAATTTTTTACCTACTGAATGGAAAAAAAGTTTATAATAAAAGTAAAATAGACTATTGCATTAGTTATAGCAAAACGTTTTTCGGAGTAGATTGTATGACTAAAAGAGATCCAACTGGATTTTTGAAAACTGAATATCAAGAATTAGTCAATAATGCCCTTGATTGGAAACATCGAACTTTAGAAAGTGCTTCTGATCCTGAATGTATTATTGAAGGCAAAAAAGTAATTATGATGTGTTCTAATAACTACTTGAATCTAAGTCACCATCCTCATGTAGTTGAGATGGCATTGGAAGCTGTAAAAGAATATGGAGCAGGCTCTGGTTCTGTTAGAGCAATAGCTGGTAATATGTCTATCCATGAAGAACTCGAGAGACGATTGGCCAAATTCAAAGAACAAGAAGCAGTTATGATAACACAAACGGGATTTGCTGCAAATGCAGGTGTTATTCCACAATTAGTACCAAGTGAAGAAGACGTCATTATTTCAGATGAATTAAATCATGGATCAATAATTGATGGTGTAAGATTAACGAAAGCCCAAAGAGGGAAAGATTTCATATACAAACACTCAGATATGGGTGGTCTAGAACAATGTCTTCAAAACGCTGAAAAAGCTAATGCTAGAAGAATTATGGTCATCACTGATGGTGTTTTTAGCATGGATGGAGATGCTGCTAAACTTGATGAAATCCAGAAACTTAGTGAACCATATGGTGCTATGATTTATGTTGATGATGCTCATGGAGATGGTGTTTTAGGACGCAATAGATCTGGCAAAGGTATTGTTGATCATTTTGGTTTACAAGGAAAAGTCCATGTAGAAATGAATACCTTCAGTAAAGCAATGGGTACTGTTGGTGGTGCAATAACAGGTTCTCAAGACCTAGTTAATTGGTGCAGAAATAAAACAAGAACATACCTTCTAAGTGGTTCTCATCCTCCAGCAGTTGCAGGTGCTTCTATAGGTTCCATAGATGTCCTTGAAAATAAGAGTGGCAAATTTAAACCTGTTGTTTCAATGCTCTTAGATAACTGCGATTATTTCAAGAAAGGTATTGTTGATGTTGGTTTCAACCATCCAATAACTGTTGCAGCAGCTAAAACTCCAACTGGAATTACTCCTATTATTTGTGGCGAAAATGATAAAGCGAAAGCTATGAGTAATAGACTTTTTGAGGAAGGAATTTTTGCTTTACCAATTGTCTTCCCAATGGTTCCCAAAGGAACTGCTCGAATCAGAGTTATGATGACTGCTGGTTTAACTAAAAATCATCTCAATACTGCATTAGCAGCATTTGAAAAAATCGGTAAAGAACTAGAGATTCTCTAAATAGGAGAA
>JAEORM010000081.1 GCA_016840905.1 Candidatus Gerdarchaeota archaeon
ATTTATTTCAGCCATTCTCTATCACTAAAATTTTTTCATTCTTCATCTATAGGAATAATTCCTTCTGAGTTTATACCAAATTTAACTCTTCCCTTGTATTCACCTGGTTCTCGAGCTTCAAATTTACCAAATCCATGGGAAATTAGTATTATTTCTCTATCAGCCCAATAGCTCATAATAGCTTTTGCTACTGGATTTACTCTTTCAAGACGTAAATTGGAAAAAGAGTCGCTGTCTTCTTTTTTAACCATTGTTGCTTGATTGAAGATTATAATTGGGATTTTTTTATCATAAGATATTTTTCTCAAAAGAGCAACTTGATAAGCTAATTTTCTATAATTTATTTTTTCATCTTGTTCATTATTTCTTTCTTGTCTGTAGAGGTTTGTTATTGTATCAATAATTATTAATCCTATGTGTTGTTGTTTCAAAAGATAGAATTCTAAATTTCTAATTAGCTCATATTGTTTTTGAAAGCTATTAGGATTATATAATTTGAGATTTTTATTAATCAGAGAAAATTCTAATGGTTGAATAATTCCTTTTATTTTAGACCCACTAACTTTCCCTTCTGTATCTATTAAAACTACTTTCTTCTGATTTGAGCAAACATTACAAGCTAATTGAATAGCTAAGGTAGTTTTTCCACTCCCAGCTTCTCCATAAATATGAATAAGATTTGGACTAGGTTGTTCTAGATTTACTTTCTCACCGAAAAGGAGCTTCTCTAGAAGAAATGGTTTGATTATTTCCTTAGTCAATCTAATTCATCCATAATTTCAATATGATATTATTTTTTTCTTCTAAAAAGTAATTGTTTTTTGTTTATTAATCAGTTATGGAATAAAAAAAGAAAATGCTACTTGATTTTTAGTGTTGGGGGCATTTTCCTTTTATGTTCTGAATAGGCAATCATCTTTTCTACTTTTTCAACTAATGTAGGCTCTATTTTCAGTTCACTACAAATTTGATCTTTTGTATATCCTTTTTCTAATCCTAGAAGTATGAGATCTAAAATGTCATAGGTGATACCTATTTCACCTTCATCAGTTTGTCCCTTCCACAAACCAGCTGTAGGTAGTTTCTCGATAATAGCTTTTGGAATATTAAGATACCTGGCCAAAGCTCTTATATGAGTCTTATAGAGATCACCACAAGGTTCAAAATCAACTCCACCATCGCCATATTTGGTAAAATACCCAACCATTAATTCAGTTTTGTTGCTGGTGCCAACAACCAAATAATTTAGATGATTTGCATAAGCATATAGAAGAATCATTCTGAAACGTGCCATAGCATTGCCTACTGCAAGCTGGTTTTCAGCAACACTTTCATCAACATTCTTTGTGAAAGTATCAACAAAATCAGCTATTGGAATTTTTTTTGCATCAATCCCTAGTTGATTAGCAAGTATTCTTGCATCATCCTCAAAACTTTGATGGAGTTCTTTGTTTGGTAGTAATAAAGCTAGGACTTTTTCTTTACCAATAGCTCTAACAGCTAAAGCAGCAACTACTGCTGAATCTATTCCACCACTTAATCCTACCACAATTCCTTTAGTATGTGAGTTTTTCACTATTTTTTGAATGAATTTTTCAACTTTAGAAGAGACTTTCTCACAATCTATTTCAAGAGCTGATTTGTTTAATTGCAATCTATTCACCTAATAAGATTTATTTTGGTATCTTGACCTTTCGCTCTTCGGCTATATTCATTGCCTTTTCATATCCAGCATCAACATGTCTCATAACACCTGTGCCTGGGTCTACTGTTAATACTCGCTTTAGTCTTTTAGCACGTTCTTCTGTTCCATCAGCAACAATTACCATTCCTGCATGTAGTGACTTGCCAATACCTACTCCACCACCATGATGGAATGATACCCAACTTGCACCATTAACAGCATTAAGAGCAAAATTGATCAATGGCCAATCAGCTATAGCGTCACTACCATCTTTCATGCCTTCAGTTTCTCTACTAGGTGATGCCACGGAGCCACAGTCAAGATGATCTCGACCAATAACAATTGGTGCTGTTACTGTTCCATCTTTTATAAGATCGTTTATTATTAAACCGAATTTTGCCCTATCACCATAACCTAACCAACAGATTCTAGTAGGTAAGCCTAATATTGGGACAGTTTTTCTTACACGATCAATCCACCGGACTAATGGTTTGTCATCAGGGAAAGTGGAAATTAGTGCGTCATCAATAGCAGCAAGATCTTTTGGATTGCCTGATAAGCAAGCCCATCTGAAGGGACCTTTTCCTTCACAGAACAATGGTCTTACATATCTTAGAACAAAACCTGGAAAAGCATATCCACCTTCAGTATTACGAACAGTTTTTAGACCAATCTTGGTCAAATGATTTCTTAAATCAACAACATCTGCATCTGTCATGCCATTTGCAGCTGGAGCTTTACCATTAACAATATCAAAAGCTAGCTCCACTTGATTTCTAATAGCATTTCCATAATCGAAAACTACTGCTCCTTTCTCTTGCATATCTATCATTGCTTTAACATGGGACGCCATTGATTTGAAGGATTCGCGAACGTATTCACCTTCTCTTACATTTATTCCACTTTCATGTAATTCTACAAAATTCTTATCATACCCACTTGGAACATATTTTTTGACTTCATGAGCACAAGTTTGATCAGTAACAATATCTGGTATTATTCCTCTTCGAACTAATTCTGGATGGGTGTCAGCAGCATTCCCTACAAGACCTATAGATAGTGGTTCTTTTTTCTTCTTTGCTTCTAATGCCCATTCAATTGCCTCATCAAGGTTATGAGTAAGTTTATCGCAATAATTTTCCTTAACCTTACGAGCGATTTCAGATTCTTTTACTTCAACATCAAGGATTACAGCATCATTCAATGTTCCCGCCATAGGTTGAGCACCAGACATAGCTCCCATACCACCAGTGAGAATCAATTTTCCAGCAAGAGAATCAGTATTGAAATCTATTTTTCCTGCTGCAGCAAAGCTCTCATAAGTTCCTTGTAAGATACCTTGAGTACCTATATATATCCAACTACCAGCAGTCATTTGTCCATACATCATAAGACCTAAACGATCTAAATAATCGAAATAATCTTGAGTTGCCCAATTACCTACGAGATTAGAATTAGCAATAATTACTCGAGGAGCTTCTTTATGGGTAGGAGCAATATAAACAGGTTTCCCTGATTGAATACATAGAGTTTCATCAGCTTCTAGCTCTTTTAATGCCCTCACAATCTTATGGAATTCTTTCCAATTTCGTGCAGCACGTCCTGAACCTCCATAGACTATCAGCTCTTGCCAATTTCTTGCAACCTTTGGGTGGAGGTTATTTAACAGCATACGCAATGCTGCTTCAGCATCCCAGGTTTTACATTGTAAAAGCTCAGCACTTTCATCAGCAGCAAGAGATTTTTCAGGTTTCAAATCCATATACATAGGACGCCCATAAATTTCGACTTCTTTCTTTAGATCTGTCATAAGAATTTCTCCAATATGTTTTTCTTACAATTGGGTTAATCTAACTATACAATTTATCTGATTATTTTAGCTTTTTTAATTATTTGCTAATATTTTTTCCTATCATTTAAGAGAATCTTCTTAAGTGACAATTAACCTCTGAAAAGATAGTATGGTAGTGATTTAATTGAAAAATAATGCCCAAAAAGTTGAAACAGCTGATATTATTATTGTCAATGCTAATGAGCTTGTTACATTAGATTCAAAATTTGGAGTTCCTCGTATTGGGAAAAACATGGAAGAATTAGCGATAATAAATAATGGTGCTTTAGCGATCAAGGGCGATAAAATAATTTTTGTAGGAAAAACTGAAGATTTGGAAAAACAGGTTAAAATAGATCCTAAAAAAACAAAGAAGATAGACGCAAAAGGAAAACTCGTTTCTCCAGGATTTGTTGATCCACATGTTCATTTGATTTTTGCTGGTTCTCGAGAGAATGAATTGGCTATGAAATTAGCTGGTAAAACCTACATGGAAATTTTAGCTTCTGGTGGAGGGATACTAAAAACTGTTAGAGAAACGAGAAAAGCAACTATAAATGAATTAGTTGTAAATGGCAAAAAAATACTCGATAAAATGCTTGAATATGGCACAACAACGGTTGAGGGGAAATCTGGCTATGGTTTAACCACTGAAGACGAGCTAAAATCTTTAGAAGCAATGAAAATTCTTAATGAAGAACATCCCATTGATATTATTCCTACATTCTTAGGCGCACATGCTATACCACCAGAATACAAAGGCAAAGCAGATGAATATGTTGATCTAATAATCACAAAAATGCTACCCAAAATAGCTATGAAAGGGCTTGCTGAATTTTGTGATGTTTTTTGTGAGGAAGGAGTTTTTACAATAGATCAAACAAGGAAAATTCTCTTAGCAGCAGAAAAATATGGTATCAAAAAAATAATCCATATAGATGAAATTGTTGACACAAATGGTGCGTTATTGGCAGCTGATTTGAATGCTGTTCAAACAGGTCATTTACTAAAATCAAATGACACTGGTTTGAAGGAAATGGCTAAAAAAGGTGTAATAGCTTCACTTCTACCTGGAACACCTTTCTGTCTTATGCTAAAAGACTATGCTAATGCAAGAAAGATGATTGATTTAGGTATACCTGTGGCGATAGCAACTGATCTTAATCCTAATTGCTGGACTGAATCAATGTTGATGGTAATTGTTTTATCATGTTATAATATGAAAATGTCACCTGCTGAAGCATTAACCGCTGCTACACTAAATGCTGCTTGTGCGGTACAAAGACAAGATAAAATTGGTAGTTTTGAGGTAGGTAAGCAAGCAGATATAGTTATTTTTGATGTGCCAAATTATTTCTTTTTATCCTATCAATTTGGGATTAATCTTGTCTCTAAGGTCATCAAAAAGGGCAAATTAGTGATAGAAAGATAAAATGGCGAGAACTTTTTCAGCTCGCCTAATATTTTCTTAAAAGTCGAAATAATGCTCAATAATATTTTCTTCTGTAAGGTGTTTTGGATTCACAATTTGAAGGTAGTATTCTAATGAATTTAATGCTGCTTCTAAAGGAATAGGTCCTACTAATTCTGTACCGATAATTGGTACACCATATCTTGCAGCTTCAATTCTAGCTAATTCAACTTGGCGATACATAGGTGTTTTCTTAAAATTAATATTACTTATACCAACTTGAACAAAATCTTTACCTTTGATTTCTGTACCCATAGCTTTAATATTTACTAATCCTCCAGAACCCAAGTGTATTCTTCGCGCAACAGCTTTAGCAACTTTCACATCAGAGGTTCCAAGGTTTATATTCAAACAAACGAGTGGCATTCTTGCTCCAGTAATGGTAGCTCCACCTTTCGGATGAAACTCGGATGGGCCAAAATCTGGTTTATGATCAGGATTTGTTTTTATTGTTTCTTTTAATCCCTCGTAGTCACCAACTCTAATATTATCAATATTTCTTCTCTCTGGAGTTGTTGCTGAATCTTCATAAAGATAAACAGGAACACCCATATCCGCCATAGCTTTGGCATAACGTTTTGATAACTCTATACATTCCTCGAGAGTAATGTTTTGAGCAGGTACGAATGGTACCACATCAGTAGCGCCAATTCTAGGATGTTGTCCTTTGTGTTTTGTCATATCAAGTAATTCAAGTGCTTTTTTTGAAGCAGCAATATTTGCTTGAAGAACAGCTTCTGGTTCACCAACAAAAGTTATTACAGCTCGATTGTAATCGGAATCATATTGGATATCAACAATACGTGTTTTTGGTGTTTTTCTAATTTCATTAACAATAGCTTCTACTTTCTTCCCGTCTGTTCCTTCACTATAGTTAGGAACAGATTCTACGATTTGTCGTTTATCTGCCATTTGATCTTCTCCAAAAATCATTTTTTTATTGGTCATAAATAAAATGCTCTTTTAATAATTTTTCATTATTTAGTTATCAAATAAACTAAAATGTATAATTAGCATTCGGTAATTAATAAAATTTATCAAATCAAAAAACATTCATTAAGAATAATTTTAAATAGTAATAAAATTCAAATAAAACCAAGGAGTTTTTTTGACAAACTAGTTTGTCGTAATTTCGTTCCTAAAATCAATTTTAATTGATTCAAATAATTGCAAAATAAAAAGAAAAACTTTCAATGATTGGATTCATAAAGTCAAATTCATTAAGGATTAAATATTCAAACTAGATTAAAAATGTCAAAAAAATATCAAATTGAAATTACATAGATGTGCTTTATATCACAATTGAATAACTTAAAAATAAACAGAGAGTACAAAATTATGTTAGTTAGTGAAGAGACACTAAACGAAATTAAAACAGAGATTTTAGCAAAAACACCTCCTTCAGCAGATATAACTGAAATTGAATTTGAAGGTCCTGAAGTAGCAGTTTATTCTCGTAACCCTCAAATTTTAGTTGATAATGATGAGTTGGTTAAAAATCTAGCAAAAGATTTACGAAAACGAATTGTTGTTCGTTCGGATCCTTCTGTGAGAATGGACGAAGCAAAAGCTAAAAAAATAGTTGAAGAATTGGTTCCTGTTGAAGCTGAATTATCATCAATTCAATTTGATCCAAATATTGGTGAGATTTTAATCGAGGCTGCTAAACCTGGTTTAGTTATTGGCAAAAATGGTGCTACGCTTAGGAAAATTACGTCAGATACTTTCTGGCGTCCAAATGTTTCCAGAGCACCTCCCCTAGAATCAAGAATAATATCAACTGTAAGAGAAATCCTCTTTAAGAATAGTGAAGAAAGGAAAAAAATCCTTAGAAAAGTTGGTCGAAGAATCCATCGTAGACAGCTCTTCCCTACAGAATGGGTTCGTGTTACTTCTCTTGGTGGATATCGAGAAGTTGGTCGAAGTTCAACTCTTATTCGAACACCAGAAAGTAATATATTAGTAGACTGTGGAGTTAATGTTGGTCGTAACACATCAACTGATATGTTTCCAAGATTGGATGCATTAGAATTTTCAATTGAAAATCTTGATGCTGTAGTAATTACTCATGCACATCTTGACCATTGTGGTTTTCTCCCATATTTGTTCAAATATGGTTATGAAGGACCAATCTATACTACAAAAGCTACTAGCAATTTAATGACCTTATTGCAAATAGATTATATTGATGTTGCATCAAAAGAAGGAAAATTGATGCCCTATAGTTCCAAAGATGTGCGAGATCTTGTTTTACATACAATACCATTAGCATATGGTGAAGTAACTGATATTTCACCTGATGTAAGATTAACCTTGCATAATGCCGGACATATATTAGGTTCATCTGTAGTACATCTCCACATTGGAAATGGTCTTTATAATTTAGCAGTTGCTCAAGACTTCAAATATCGTCAAACTAATTTATTGGATCCTGCGATATCCAAATTCCCGAGATTAGAAGCGTTATTTATGGAATCTACTTATGGTAATCCACAAGATGTTATGCCTTCTAACAAAGATGCAGAAACAGAGTTAATGAATATTATAAATGCTACCTTGACTCGTGGAGGGAAAGTCCTAATACCTGTTTTAGCAGTAGGACGTGCTCAAGAATTACAAATCGTTCTTGAGTCTTTAATGAATAGACAAATGATTCCACAAGTACCAATTTACCTTGATGGTATGATTTCTGAAGCATCAGCAGTTACTACCTGTCACCCAGAATATTTGAGTAGGAAATTACGAGAACGAATATTCCATGTAGGGCAGAATCCATTCCTAGCAGAATGCTTCCACAAAGTAGAAGGAAGAGAAGAACGAGATAAAATAATTCTAGGTGATCCTTGTATAATAATGGCTACCAGTGGTATGTTAACAGGTGGCCCGTCAGTCGAATATTTCGAGAAATTATCAGGTGATGCTAAAAACTGCATTATTTTTGTTTCTTACCAAGGTGAAGGTTCGCTTGGTAGGAAAGTTCAGAAAAATGTTAATGAAATAACTTTAATGGAAAATGGTCATGCTAGAATGCTAAAAATTGAGATGGAAGTTCAAACAGTAATTGGTTTCTCAGGTCATAGTGACAGAAACGAACTTCTTAACTATGCTAGAAAGGTGACTCCAAGACCAGAAAAGCTATTTTTAATTCATGGTGAAAAATCTAAATGTATTTCATTAGCTTCAACCCTGCATAAGCATTTGAAGATTGAAACAAAAGCACCTGATGTGCTTGAAACAATACGTTTAGTCTAAAAAAAAGAAGATTCATAATGTAATTGACCAAATAGGGTCATTTACATAATGATAATTCTTTATTACTTTACCTTTTTTATTTATGAGTATTTCATCACTCGGGACAAGTAATTGACCAATAGCTAAGGATTTACCATAATTTTGGTCAATGACAACTACAAAATCACCTGCTTTTAATCCTGGAGTGACTTTAGTAATACCCGGAGCCATGATATCAGCTCCTTTAGTAACAAAAGGAATAGCTCCCATATCAACAGTAATTGTAGGAAGGTGGGCTAATCCTTCATTCAAAGCTCGCAAACTGGGGAGAATTTTATCCTCAAGTTTGAAAGCTAAAACTATACGATTTTCAGCATAAAGTTCACCAACATCAGTAATCACTAATTCAGCAGTTTTACTGAAGAGCGTATCAGCCTCAGCACCTATGAATTCTGCTAATTTTTCTTTTATCTCTCTAAGATCGCTTTTTCGTATAGCATGACGTCTAATGATTTCCATAAGTTAAACCCAACTATTGTTTTACATCAATTCTTTAAAGAGGTTTATTATTTTTTTGCAAAAGTTAATTAAGGACAAAAGTATAAAAAAGGACTGCTTTCTATCAACTATTCTGTTATTTAACGGAAGCTTTAATACTACAACAAATGGTAGAGATTAAAAATTAAGAAAGCATTTAAAAAGCATTTGAATGCAAAAAGGTTATAGATTGTCCTAAATCTATAATGGATTGGAGATCAATCAGAATGAGTAGTCAAGAGAAACGATTGAACAAAGATAGACCTATGGATCTACTTTCAATATCCCTAAATAATATCGTTTTAGTGAAATTGAAAGGTGGAAGACAAATTAGAGGTAAACTCAGAAACTATGATGCACACCTCAATTTAACTCTAGATGATGCAGAAGAGATTATCGAAGAAGGTAATTCCAACTTAGGGACCATCATCCTTAGAGGAGATAATGTTATTATTATCAGTCCACCTCCCTCAGTCGATAAGAAATAAATTAAATTAACGGAAATTACACTCTTAGGTGGTTAATAATGGGTAAAGGTACTCCTTCAAAAGGTAAAAGAAATCGTACTCCAACACACATGCGTTGTCGTCGTTGCGGTACTAATGCTTACAATATGCGTAAAGGTGTTTGTGCCAGTTGTGGCTTTGGTGCTTCTGCTAAGATTCGCAAGCACAATTGGTAAGAAAATAACATTAGTGATGACTTTGCTTTGTGAGCAGGTCATCTAATGAATCTTCTTTTTAATTCACTTTCAGGTTTCCTTTCTATTTGTGAATCTTTACATCTATCATTACTCTTGGGCAATCCTGAATGGTAAGTTTTGTTCTGCATACAGGGCAATATCCTTTTTCTTTGAGCCATTCTTCCATTAAATCTCTTTTTGCAAATTTTCCACATTGTGGACAAACAGTAATCTCTTGCGTTATTGGTTCTATAGGTAATCCCGTTATCATACATTTTTCCTTTTCGATCTTTGTCTTGGTTACAAAATATACTTCTGTTACAGTAATCATTCTATTTTTTCTTCTTCCTTGTTCTTTAGCTGGTTTACTTAATGTTTTTAGAAATTCTTTGTTACTTTCATCTAAATACCTTCCAAAATTTGAGTTGATCTTAGTATCAAAAATATGTACTAGTCTTTTTGCTTCATTAATTGCTTCTGGTTCTTCTCTATCAGCTAATACATATACACCCATCATTTTTGAAATCATACTAGCATCCGTTACCCCTTTTTCTTTAGCAATCATTTCGAGGATTTCCTCTACGCTTCCCTCTTTCTTTAATATAGACCATTTTTGGTAATTCTTTTTTGACTTAAAATAAGTTATACTTGCAGGTATAATTATAACTAGAGGCATCAGCACAGCAATAAATATGACTGCTAAAAAACCTGTTATATTTGCTTGAAATTCACTACTCACTTCTTCCCAATAACTTTCCAATAATCTTCCTTTTGGTAAACTTCTTTTAATTTCAATTTCATTATCACAATTACTAAAGTCATGTTGTTTGAATATAGTCTCAAAATGTTGTTTCCTTTTTTCTTCAAATTTATACCTGCTATTAGTTGCTTGTTTTAGAAATATTTTTTCTATGGCTTTTTTGCCTTCAATTCTATTTAAATCAATTAATGCATAAATACTTGTAATAATTTTCCAAAAATTATAATTAATATAGTAATCATCATCTATTGATCTATTTATAATAGAAACTAGCTCCTTTACATTTTGTTCTTCTCGTAATTTACGCACTTGAAGATATTCTTCTTTAGTTTTTTTAAACATAAAAAGTATAAAAAGGCCTGTTGTTAAAGTTAATAGGCTAATCATTATTGTAATAAAAATTTGTGTTCTTTTTGCTTTTGCCCATAATTGTTCTAGAAGGTATCCTTTTTTAATTTCAAATACTATATAACTCATTATTCACCCTTTTCCATATTGACGTTCCTGAACTCTGGAATTCTATGATTCCATTATAGATTTAAAGATTCCTTTTTTATTACCTATGGATAAATTATCTATTTGCTTCCTAATGAAATCTTGTTCTAAGAGTGAACATTTTACTATTCTAAGATTTTTCTTACTCTTTCATTATTTTTTCAAGTAATTGCTCAATTTGTAAGGTGAATTCTTCCAGGGTTAATCCTTCATTCAGTATAAAGAAATCTGCTTTAGTGATAACATCACCTAAACCAAATCCAAGCTCTCTTTGCTCTCGTTCCTCGAAATCTCCTTTGATTTCATTATCAATTCTTTTTCGTTTTTCTACTCTGTCTTTTCTTGTTTTTAATGAGGAAATAATCGCTACTAAAATTACTTCACCTAATTCAGCTTTTAAGAGTGCCAATTCAGTATATGATCTCACTCCATCAATAAGCAATAATTTTGGTTTTGAACTAACTAATTTCTTTATTTTCGGTAACGCTTCTCGAGCAATAGCTTGGTCCCCATTTTCATATCTTAGAACTGAAGCCATTTTGGCCATATTTCTGCCATTTACCTCTAACCCCCTCTTTTGACATTCTTCGATTATAATATCTCCTAATCGAAACGTTGGTATTTTATACTTCTCTTTAGCAATTTCTGTAAAGACTGATTTACCTGCTCCTTGGGTACCTGTTACTGCTAGGTATATAGTAGTCATAATTTTTCACTCTGATTTTCATTAAAGATGCATAACTTATTTAATTTTAGTGTTAAATTGCTTTTCTAAGGGATATTAGCTTTATAATGAAAAAAAATTAATACTCGAGATAGCTAAATCTTCAAAAAAGTTAAATAGCTTATACTAGAGGAGAATTCTCTAAGAAAGAATATTGGTAATAAATTATTGTAGTTGATTGCTATGAAAATTAAGAAATTTACAGCAGTATTAATCATAACCCTCAGCATTTCATTATTCTTGTACTATAATTTTGGAGCTAACCGTATTACTAACGTCACTAGCTATAAAGGTAATAAGCCAGTAGTCATATTTGATGCTGCCCATCAACAGGTGTTTAATCATACACAATTGCAATCAGCGTTAGAACTAATAGAAGATAAATTTGATGCTCAATTAGTAATAAATTACGATAATTTTACTTTAATGAATATTCGTGGAGCTGATCTTCTTATTCTCACAGCACCTTATCTTTACGCTAAAAGCGTTGGTGAAGGTATAGGTCCATATACAAAAGTTGAACAAAGAGCTGTTTATGAATTCTATACTGATGGTGGTTCTGTTCTGTACTTAGCCAATCCTTATTTCTTCGAAGAGGATGTAAGGAATTATACAAGCAATTTAAATGCATTCAATAATTTAATGAACGAAGCTGGAACATCAGGCACTGAAAATGATTATCATTATTTAGGTTTTAACCAAGGATCTGTAACCCTTATGAATGATATTCAACATGAATTTGATGATGAACGATTCATCTATATCAATAATGAGACATTGGACGCTAATCATCCTGTTATTGCTGGTTATAATGATGTTGAACCAGTCAATGAGCTTCTAACCTATTCTGCTTATGTTTTAAATCAACATGCTATTACGGACAAGATAATTAACACTACTTCAACAACCTATGAAGTCACAGCTGATGGCACTTATCCTTTAGGTGGCACTAAAAGCTACAGTATTATGGCTGCTCAGGAAAAAGAGAATAGTAGAGGAATTTCCTGTGCCTCCGCTATTATGTTTAGTGATTTACAAATAGTTGAAGATAATGATACCACTTGGTGGGAAATGTATGATAATGCTCTTTTGTGGGAAAATATGATTGCTTGGCTCTTAAATGAAATACCAAAACCCGAACCAATAGTATATATCGCTGATTTTGCCTTATTCACAATCTCCATAATCGGAGTATTCTTTATCTTGATAGTTTTTGGTTCATTACTCTTTACTGTTGGTAAGGAAGCCAAAAAAGCAGAAGTTTCTGAAGTAATTATTCGTATGCGTGAACGTGAAGAAAGTCGTAAGAAAGATGAAAAAGAGATCGAAGCTGCATATTATGCTGAAGATACAACAGCAGAAGAAGTGGTAAAAGTTACTAAAGAAACAAAGGAAAAACAAAAAGAAGTTGATATGAAATCAATTTCTGATGAAGTGCGAAAGAAACCACCCAAATCTCGATCAAGAAGTGAACGTCGAAGAGGAGTTTAAGAAACTCTTCTTATTTTCTCATTTTTTTACGAAACCTTTTGAAAGTGCTTAATTATTTATAAGTTGTAATTAATAATGTCAGATTATAACCTATCTCCTTTGAATCTCACTGGAGTAATTATTTCAGGTGGTTCTAGTAGTCGTTTTCAACAAGATAATGAAATTTGGCGAGACAAAGCTTTAACTGAATTTGATGATCGTTTAACTTTTCTTGACAAAACTATTTTAGCACTTGATAAAATATGCTCTGAAATTTTAATTATTGTCAATACTCAAGATCGCAAATTAAATTATCAACAACATATTTCCCAAATACCATTTTCTCATACCACAAAAATTAGAATAGAAATTGATAATAGTAGCTACCTTTGTTCAGGTCCAACCTTAGGTATTCTATCAAGCTTCGAATACATCTCAACTGAATTTGCTATTTTTATTCCAGTTGATGTCCCCTTAATTTCATCATCTGTTTTGGTAGAATTAATAAAAAATATACAAGACAGTTCAATTATTGTACCTTATTGGCAATCCTCTGGTAAAATAGATCCACTTATTTTTGCTATTAATTTATCGAAAATTCGCCA
>JAEORM010000082.1 GCA_016840905.1 Candidatus Gerdarchaeota archaeon
AATGAGTGGTTATCTCACTACAAAATATGATGAAAGTTATGTTTTCCCTGACAATGATTATCGCAAACACTCTGAACTTTATCGTCACAAAGAGAATTTTGATTTTACTCGAGGGTTATTTGAAGCACTAAGAGAAATTGCTAGCAATAATAATGTCACCCCAGCAGAAGTAGCTATAAATTGGTTATTAAAAGATGATGATATCATCCCCATCCCCGGAGCTAAGAGTATTGATCATTTACAAAGCAATATTCATGCTACTCAATGGAAATTATCAAAAGAAGAAATTACTCGTTTATCAACAGTTACACAGAACATTGAATTGAATTTAAATTGGTTTGATAGAGTGAGATAATTCTTCTCTTTATTTTGTCATTTTTTTGATTGTTTGGAATACTTGTGCAAATAGTATTGATGCATAAATTGAGCTTCAAATTTATTGATAGATTTTGCACCACCTAGAAATTCTGCTTCAATAAAAGCTTTACATGTTTTTTCTAGAATTTCACAAGTAGAAAATGTTTCATCCATTGTTCGTCCTATACAAATAGCCCCATGATTTGCCATCAAAGCAGCATTTCTTCCTTTCAAAGCTTTCACAGTTGCTTTTACAAGTTTCTTTGTAGAAGGTAAAGCATAATCTGCAACACGAATTGTTGGACCAATAATTTGAACCATATCATCAAGAATGGGCGGTACTTCTCTTCTTGCTGCTGCTACAGTTGATGCATTCATTGAATGAACATGAACTATAGAATTGATATTTTTTCTTGTTCGATAAATCTCGATAGGAAGTTTCTTTTCAGATGCAGGTTTATGTTTTCCCTCATATTGTGGTTTTTTATCGCTAAAATCTACGACCACCATATCATCAGGAGTAGAAGTTTCATAATTAACACCACTAGGAGTTATAACCATCATTGTTTCATTGATTCGTTGTGAAATGTTTCCCCACGTACCTGCTACTAAACCACTCGTTTTCAACCTTTTCCCAGCGTTACAGACAATCTGTTTTGCTTCATCAATAGATATTTGTTGACCTTGCATCTTATTTTACCTCATTTCAATTTTAATGTTATACTTTTTCAAACCTTTTCTTGTTTATTTGCTGATAAGCTTTCTTTAGAGAATTATATATGCGATGGTATGTTTGATACATTTCATCATAAATAGCAAAATTATCAGGATTTGGTTTGTAGGTATTTTTTATTTGAATAATATCTTTTACTTGATTAAAATCTGGATAGGTACCTAATCCTACAAAAGCAATCATTGCTGCACCAATAGCACCTGCAAATTTAGGTTGATCAATTGTTTCTACAGTTCGTTTTGTAACATCCGCAATTATCTGACACCACACTTCACTTTGAGATCCCCCACCTATTACTTTTATAACAGGGAATTTGAATCCAAAGTCGTTCTCGAAGTTTTCCATCATCCAACGAATATTATAAGCAATCCCTTCATCTATTGCACGTATAAAATGTGCTCTGGTGTGTTCTAGGCTAATATTAAACATAGTACCTCTTGTGGTTGTTGTGCTGATTGGGCATCGTTCACCCAACACCCAAGGAGTAATAATTAGATGGTCTGATCCAGGTGAAACACTAATTATTTCTTGATCCATTAAATGGAAAACCTCATCTTCATTAGGATCGAGATTTTTTGCTTTGTATAGTTCCTTTGAAGCCCATTCTAGAATTATACCAGCTGATTCAGTTACTCCTACAACGATATTTTTTTCTGGATCAGCACCTTGTAAAGTTACTGCTCCATGCTTAAACTTAGGTGTCTTGCTTGTAGATACCCCTAACCAAGCAGAAGTCCCAAGATATACATGTGCTTCCCCTTCATCTATTGCTGTAGAACCAACTAAGGCACTTTGTGTATCATCGCATCCCCCAAAAACAGGAATGCCTTCAATTAAACCCATCTCTTCTGCAGCATTTTTTGTTAAGCCATTACCAATGTGATCAATAGAACGCACTAATGGCGGTAATTTTTTCAAATCAATACCAATTAATTTGAAAATAGGTCTATCCCAATCTTTTTTCTTTAAATTAAAAGAGTAGGAACAAGCACCAGACCACTCAGTTACTTTTTCCCCTGTTGCTTTGTATTTTAA
>JAEORM010000083.1 GCA_016840905.1 Candidatus Gerdarchaeota archaeon
CACCCTTATATTCACGAGACTTGAAGCATTTAATAAAATGCTTAATTATTAATGTACTGGCATTTTTACTATGATGAACACATTCTTTGAAATCCTTCTCACTAAAGGGGAGATTTGGTAATTTCCAATCTTCAGCTGTTCTATCAGCCATATATTCATCAATCGAATTATTAATTGATGTTATTACCTTCTCTATTTCCTCACCAAATTCCTTTTCATACATATAGGCTCTTCTACGAAGTCTAGCCCCCCATAATTCTCCTTTGTGTTTCTGCATCAATTTTATTTTTTCAGCTTGATCAGTATTAGGTAATTGTTGATCTAAATAATATGCAAGAATAGTTGTTTCTAACATAAATCTTAATTCTAGCAGTGCTGAATGATAATATCCCCAAGTAGATAAGTTTTGAACATTGCCAAATCGTTTAGTGAAAGCTAACATTTCCATATACACTAATGAATTCTCTAATTCTGATAAATTATCAATATTTTTCAATTTAAAATCATCTAAACTTAAATCAAAATTCTTGCTTATTTTGGACCAAGTATTATAAAGAATCTTGTTGTATTTTTTCGTCTCATTTTCTGTTTTTTGTGCTTTGTTTAACCATTTTCTAGAATTTAATCCTAAAGAAAACATAATGTTCACTCCAATCTATTTTTAGTTTGAATCATCTATTAATTCTATCTATAATTTGAATCAACCATTTTTTAATCTAATGAATTAAATTGTTAATCATTTTTCATATAGTTACGCATTCTCTAATTTGATTGGTAAATTATAAATAGCTTATTACTCTATTGTTAAGTTGTTTCCAAAAAAAGTCTTGTTTGGCATTACACGACTCAATAAACCGGAAAAAATAACTCACAAAATCAGGAGATTATTAAATGTCAGGTTTAAATCTATTCCTAACTATTGGTGGAATCATTTATTTATTAATAGTGCTTTTTGCATTATTTTATTACTTCTCAGCCATGAGTGGTAAAAATAAAATTCTACCGCGTACGCCTATTGATGATAAATTCAATGAACCTTTTGTTAGCATCATTGTTCCTACATATAATGAGGAAAGAAATATTGCTATATGCTTACAATCATTGAAAGATCTTAATTATTCAAACTATGAGATAATTGTCTCAGATGGTGGGTCAACAGATAAAACAATTGATATTGCTGAATCGATGGTCTCAAAGGTAGTTGTAGATGATACAGTACCAGAAGGATGGATTGGTAAGAATTGGGGTTGTCATCTCGGTTATTTACATGCTCGAGGTGAATACCTATTATTTGTCGATGCAGATACAGAACATACACCCGATTCTCTAAACCACTTTATTAGAATAGCTTTGGAACGTAATACAGCACTTCTATCGGTTTTTCCGTATCAAAGATTACAGCATTGGTGGGAATCCATTAATCCTGTTTTTTATTTTGCTTCAAATTTAACATATGGTGGAAGAAATAGTGTTAATGATCCTAGAAAACCAAATAGCCACACAGCTTCAGGCCAATATATGTTATTCAAAAGAGTAGATTATGAAGCATTTGGTGGTCATGAATATCTAAAAGGTTCAATAGTTGAAGATTTAGCATTAGCACGTGTTGTAAAACAAAAACATAAACGATTATTCTTCATAGATGGCACAAAATTAGTTTATACACGTATGTATCCTGAATCACCAAAACAATGCTGGGAAGGTTGGAAGAAATGCCTTTTTCCAGGCACAAAATTAACTCAACCTCGTAGAATTACTGGTGCTTTAATGTGGTTCCTTTGGGGATTAATTTCACCTGTTGCAATAGGATTAACAGCAGCTTATACACCTTGGTATTATTTGATGATAGCCTGCATATTACATGTTTTTTGTATAACAGCAGTTTATCTTTATTGGAATAAAAAAGGGACACACTTAGTTATAACCTATCTTCTATTTCCAATTGTTGACATAGTCTTTTGTTTACTTTTAGCAGTTTCAGCTTTGCAAATTCTTATTAGTAAAAAGATGACTTGGCGTGGAAGAGAATATATACCTGATCTTTTTGCAGGATCAATTGCTTCTACAAAGGATAATTTTGTAGGTGATACTACTAGAATGGCTCAATTGAAAACAGATATCGAAGTTGAGTTAGATGATCAAATATATTCTCAAGTTTCAAATTTGCAAAAAGTTCCAAGTAAAGCAACTTATAAACCTCAACAAGCTCAAGAAATAGAAGAGCCAATTTCAGCTCTTATTAAGAATGAATCAAAAGATAGGTCACAAGATAGTGATAATTAATTTAAAATAAGCTATTGAAAAAGGCTTTGAATACCTTTTTCAGTAGTATTTTTTGTTTTAATTTAAACAAAATATTTTTCAATCAATTAGGTAAAAGAAAATTAACAAAAGAGGATATAAGAATGCTTTTGAATGGTGTTGAAATCGAAGATACGTTCTGCGAAGCTTTTGATGGAATAGTTACAAGATTATTAGTTACTGTTAGAGATGAACAGCTAAAACAATATGCAGCAGCACAACTAACAGCATTACCTTCAATTGTTGTAGGTCGAACTGAAGCAGGTGTAGAAATCTGGCATTTGAGAGGCGACGAAACACCAGATCAAAATGTTGGTTTTATTGCTCAGATTTGGGGTGATTTTGATGAAAAAAATCCCGAAAAAAGTGTTAAAAAATTCTACAAGGAATTAGGATTAAGAATCCGTCAAGGTGTGTTGGTTGTACCAACGACATCAGTTTTTAATGCTTTAGAATCTGATGCTACTTTAGATCTCATGGAAAGTGTTGGTTATTGTGGGGATGTTTATCAAAACGAGGTTTTAATTTATGATAGAAAAATGATAAAGATTCCTCTAATGATGGGTGATTTTTATATAGAAAAAAATATTGGATATAAGATTGGTATTTCGGGAGGAAATATTTGGTTAATGTGTGATTCAGAAAAAGCAGCATTAACTGTTGGAAAACGCATTTTGGATTCTTTATATCCTATGAAGAATGTAATAACACCTTTTGCTATTTGTTCTGCTGGTTCAAAAACTGTTTATAAAGATCAACCACACCCAGAAATTGGTCCAACAACAAATCATCAATATTGTCCCACACTACGAACTGAAATAGATGATAGTTTAGTTCCTGAAGGAGTCAAAAGTATTCCTGAAATTGTTATTAATGGTATATCTATGGAAGATGTTCGTGAAGCTATGAAAACAGCGATCAATGTAGCTTCTAAAACCAAAGGTGTTTTGAAAATTTCAGCAGGAAATTTTGGTGGAACACTCGGAAAACATAAAATCCATTTAAAGGATTTATATGAAGAAATTCTTGAGAAATGAATTTCCTATTTTTTCTTAGGACTAAATTCATTCTCTCTTCCAAAGGTTTCTTCACAAATTTGAGCAACTTCAGTAACATATGATTTATTTGCAAATACATACATACGCCAAAGATCATCATAAGCATCTTCAATTGATTTAACATCAGCAGAAGGATAAGGTCTAGCATTTAATTGAGTCAATTTATCATCTTTTGTTTTAATTAAAACTTCAGCTTCCTTTAATGATGATGCACTTAAACAATGAATAATTACATCAGATTTATTTATAGTTTGATTATTGGTGAGTTTTTGCAATCTATCTATAATCATATCTTCTACTTGCTCACGTTCTGTTGTCGGTGGATTAAACTTCTGAATATATTCATCTCGACTTTTTCGAGAGCTTAGCGAAGCACTCGAGAGGACATATGCTCTTTTTAGTAAATCTCTTTTCTCATATCTATCAACTAAAGTTTTAATTGGCAAACTATTTTGATTGTTTTTAGGATAATTTTTAAGACTATATAGAAGACTCCAATCGTTCAGATGATAGAGTTTTTCTCGAGATAGTATCTCATCCTTAACAGCTAATTCCACTGCTTTTGATATCATAGCACCAGATGATAGTTTTGCATGATGGAAATATACACGTTCAGTCAAAAAATATCGCAATCGTAATAGATGTAAGATTTCTGAGCGAGCATCAGAACGTTCCATTTTATTTTTGGAGAAATTCAAAACTAATTTTTCATTTTCTAAAATAAAATAGCTAAAAACTCTATCATCATAATTCTTGTTAATACCTGTATAATAACAATCTCTCCTAATATAATCTAGGAGATCAGAACAAATAGTATCATTGATTATTTGTCCTAACCATGGGGCATCTGTTGATTTCCTCATAGGATCTTTATGTGAAAGAATTTTTAATAAAGAATTAGTATAACCCAATTCAGATATAATATCACCTAAATTTCCTGATGTAATTATTTTTTTGAAAAATTCGTTTTTATCATGTTTATCGAAAATTTTTCTTTCATCTTCAAAAGTATGACCATATGAAACATGAGTTGTATCATGTATTAATCCCGCAATTGAGACAAGTTCTTCAGTTTCAGAATCAATTTCACCGCCATTTAAGCGAATATTTTGAATAATTTTTTTCGCAAGAAAACTAGTTCCTAAAGAATGTTCAAATCTTGTATGAGTTGCTCCGGGGTAGATTAAGTAAGTAGTTCCCAATTGCTTTATGCCACGTAATCTTTGAATTTCATAACAATCAATGATTTTAGTTTCTTTTTTATTAAATTCCATATCACCATGAACAGGATCTCTTACTATCATTTGAAGCACCTAACAATTTCTTAATTTATTATTGATTAATTAATTATAACACTATATTAATCAATTGTCTAGCTACTTTCTAATTAAAACTACTCCATCGAAAAAAAGAAATATTTGGAAGTTTCAGATAAGTCATCATGAGAAAACTTCAAATTGCTGTTGTTGGGAGTACCAA
>JAEORM010000084.1 GCA_016840905.1 Candidatus Gerdarchaeota archaeon
CATATTAATAATAATGGAGATAAATAATGGACGAGAATTCGATGGAATTTTTGACAAATCTGTATCCAAAAAATGTCATAAATTCTAAAGGAGAAAAAAAGAAATGGGACGAGTATAGTATTTCTAAAGTTCTAAACAAAGAAACAGGACTTGATATCATAATCGCTGAAAAAGTTTCAGAAGAAGTAATTCGTCAAATTATAGGGATTGGTTGTGAAGAAATCACTACAAATCATATAAGAGAGCTTGTATGTTTAGAGCTAACACAAAGAGGTTTAAATAAATATCGTAATCTCTTTGCAAGAGCAATCAATTTAGAAAATATAAGTTTTACGTTGGATGAACATTTTCTTGCTCAATATAAAGACAAGCAACCAAAATGGGGATCTTTAGGGTATATTACATATAAAAGAACTTATGCAAGAATATTAGAAAAAGAGAATCGAAAAGAAGAATTTTGGGAGACTGTCAAGAGAGTTGTTGAAGGTTGTTATTCAATACAAAAAGAACATTGCATAAGGTTAACACTTCCATGGTCTGATTCAAAAGCACAACGTTCTGCTCAAAAAATGTTTGATAAAATCTGGAATTTTAAAATGAGTCCTCCAGGAAGAGGAATGTGGATGATGGGCACGGAATTTATAGCTCGCCACGGCTCTATGGCTCTTAATAATTGTGGATTCGCCTCCACCGATGATATTAATTTAAAACATTCTAAGGCTTTTGAATTTGTAATGGATGCGTTGATGTTAGGTGTAGGTGTGGGATTTGATACAAAAGGAGCGGGAAAATTAACGATTAAAAAGCCTTTAGAAGGTAATTTTGAGTTTCAAATACCCGATAGTAGAGAAGGATGGGTTGAAGCCTTAAGATATGTTTTAGAAGCTTTTTTCATTGGTAAGCAATCGCCTAATATCAATTATTCTCTCATACGACCAAAAGGAGAACCTATAAGAGGTTTTGGAGGTATTGCTTCTGGTCCAGAACCGCTAAAAGAAATGTTGGATGATATTACAAAAATTTTAACAAATAGAGTCGGAAATAAGATCACGTCTGTTGATATAGTTGATATTATGAATCACATTGGTAAATGTGTAGTAGCGGGTAATGTTCGCCGTTCTGCCGAAATAGCATTAGGAGATCCAACTGATCTTGATTTTATTACCTGCAAACAAGACCAAGAAAAATTATATTCTCATAGATGGGCTAGTAATAATAGCGTTTTTGCCGTGAAAGGATTAGATTATTCTTTTATCGCTGATCAAATAAAAGTTAATGGTGAACCAGGAATATTATGGTTAGACAATGCTAGAGCATATTCAAGAATGAAAGATAAACCTGACTTTAAAGATAATAATGCAGCAGGTGTTAATCCATGCATTACGGGAGATACCCTAATTGCTGTAGCAGATGGAAGGATTGCCGTTCCGATTAAACAGTTAGCAAAGGAGGGTGAGGATATTCCTGTTTATTGTAAAAATGAAGAAGGAATTACTCAAATTAGAATGATGAGAAATCCTCGGAAAACTGGTATTAAGAAAGAAATTATAGAAGTGCTTTTAGATGATGGAAGTATTATAAGATGCACGCCAAATCATAAATTTCTTTTGACTGATCTTGAGATGCGTTCGGCAGAAGCACTAAAACCGGGTGATTCATTAGTGATAATGTCAAAATGGATTACTACTTGGGATGAGATAATGAACCAAAATACCTCTAATAAAAAAACGGAATATTGGATGATCAATGATGGGAAGAAAAATAATTTTGAACATACTTTTATATATGAACAGTTAAATAATATAAAAGTACCTCCGGGGTGCGTAATTCATCATAAGGATTTTGATGGATTGAATAATCGTTTAGATAATTTAAAACAATACCTGAAAGAAGAACATTACGACTTACATGATATCTCTGGAGATAATAATCCCATGAGGAAATGGTATCCCAATGCAACTAATGAAGAAATAGAAAGATATCATCGAAGAATGTCAAAAGCAACCTCCGGAACACAAAATCCGCGTTATTCTGTATATGACAATCAACAGATTTATCAGGAAATGGTCAAATATATTAAAAAATCCAAATTACCTCTAACAGTTACAGGATGGAAAACCTATGCAATGAATATTGGGATGATATATAACTTTACAAAATATAGAGGAAATTTGAAAAACTTAATAAAAAAAGCTAATTTTGAATGCGGTTTTGATCATCCTAATAATCCAGCAATAATGAGAGAATATAAGCGTTATATTGAATTGCTAGATACAACTGATTTAGAATTAGCCTTTGAAGAAGGGATTAGAGTCATAAAGATATGTGAGATTTGTGGAAGTAAGTTTAAAGTTACCTACGGAAAACGAGAACAAGCATTCTGTTCCCATCAATGTGCTAACCAATATGCTGCAACTTTTGCTGGAAGAGTTACTAAAAAGTTAGGTGAACAACGCCACTTAAAAATAATTAAAGATGTATGCAATTTATTCAAAAAATTTGTAATTGAGAATAAATATGTCCCAAATGGAAAGGAATTTACAGTATTACTAAAAGAAAATGGAATAAACGATCTTAGAACCGCTGGTCTCTCGAGAAATTATCAGACGTTTTTAAACCATATTATTAGAAAACATTATGTTGAAGAGATATCTGTCTATAGATTAGGGAACCATACTTACCAAAAGGAAATAGCAAACCGGTTAATTGACAATGGTTTAGTTTATAACCATAAGGTGGTTTCCATACGATCAATAGGTACTAAAGATGTATACAATGGTACTGTCGATGGTTTCCATAACTATGGTATAATTTTGGATGAAAAATCCACAGTATCTGGGCGTAGAAAGCTAGAGATTATCTTTACTGCAAATTGTGGGGAGCAAACACTTGAATCCTTTGAATTGTGCTGCTTAGTAGAGACATTTCCTTCTAAACATGAATCCTATCAGGAATTTCAAGAGACTTTAAAGTATGCATATCTTTATTCAAAGTCTGTAACATTAGTAAATACTCATTGGCCCGAAACAAATGCCGTAATGTTAAAAAATAGACGAATGGGTATTTCCCAAACAGGGATCATAGAGGCCTTTCTAAAATTTGGTCGTAGGACAATGCTTGAATGGTGTGATAAAGGATATCAATATCTGAGAAAGTTAGACGAGCAATATTCTAATTGGTTATGCATTCCAAAATCTATTAAAATCACTACAGTTAAGCCTAGCGGCACGATTAGCTTACTTCCTGGAGTGTCTCCTGGTATTCATTATCCTCATTCGAAATATTACATAAGAAGAATTAGAATTTCAAAAAACTCTGATTTAGTTGATATTATCAGGAATGCGGGTTATAAAATTGAAGATGATTTATATTCCAAAAATTCTTTAGTTGTTGAATTTCCAGTAATGAAAGAATTTTTTGATCGTTCAAAAAATGATGTATCAATATGGGAACAGGCAGAAAATGCCGCAGCTTATCAAAGATGGTGGTCGGATAATCAAGTTTCAATAACGATTACGTTTAAACCGGAAGAAGCAAAAGAGATAAAATACGTGCTCGAATGCTATGAAGATAAATTAAAAAGTGTAAGTTTTTTACCTTTATCAGAACATGGCTATGAACAAGCACCATATGAAGAAATTACAAAAGAAAAATATGAACAAATGATCTCTATGATTACACCAATAATATCTTTAGAAAAAACCACGGATAGGGCTTTAGGCG
>JAEORM010000085.1 GCA_016840905.1 Candidatus Gerdarchaeota archaeon
AAAATGGATCAGAAAGAAGCAAATGACAATAATAATGAAAATAAAAGCAAGAAAAGTTCATTTAATCAACATTTTTGGCGCTCTTATCTTTGGGGTGGTGCTGCAGGTTTTGGTATATTTATTTTCTATATGGCTATTGGAATAGTTGTTTCCATATTGGTACTAGTTTATGATAAATCACTAGAAAATGTCGATAAAATAGCTGAAATTTCTGAATACCTTAAATTATCTGTTGGTATTTTGCTAATTATCTTAGGTATAATTTCTTTTACCCCAATTTCGCTTAATATGAATAAGGCAATTAAGGCTGTTGAAAGATTACCTGAAAAAAGAAAAGAAAGAAAATTAAAACGGTTGATCGCTAAAGGGAAAATCGATCCTTCAGAACCAATTTCTTCTGAAAGTAAAATTAGCGGTTCATTCCCTCAAGTGTTTCAATTATTTATTTATGGAATAACATATGCTTTAGCTTCCATAGGTTGCAGTTTACCCATTCTTCTTGGTTTGATGTTTACCGCTTTACAGGTTGGATCCTTTGGCAAAGCTATCATCATTTTTATTGTCTATTCACTAGTAATGGCAATTCTGATGATCATTATTACAATATTAGTTGGATTTTCAAAAGAAGTTCTTATCAATAAATTACAAGCTTCGACAAAATTTGTTAAAATCTTTACAGCAATCCTATTGATTCTTGCTGGTGGATTCCTTATGGGACAATTCCTCTGGAATCGTTTCAAAATTTAATTATTAAGGTGATATAAAATGCAATTACATCAAAGAAAAAAAATACTCAAACTCCTACCTTTATTTTTGATTTTACTAACCATCTTTAATACTAATCAATTTAGTAAGGCACTTGAACCAACAGTTCTAGCAGTTTCACATCAACCAATAACCGTTGAGTATCAAACTAATGTTAGTATTACTATTACATTTGAAGATGATACCAATATAACAGAAATAAAAATCCAATATTGTTCACTTGAACCTGTTTATGCCTGCCATGTTGCAAAACCAAACATGACTCGTGTAAGTGAGAATACCTGGGTTGGTTCTTTTGTTGTTTTGGAAGAAACTGGTAAAATTGGTTATGAAATTTTGATATATCATACAGATGGACTTACAATTGCCCCAAATTCTATTAATTATTTAGGTCATACAAATATCGCTGAACCATTTCCTGACATGTTTTATTTCTCTATTGACCTAGTAACACCAACAGAAAATACTCCTTTGAATTATGGAGGACCAATAATTGGTTTTGTATTTTTAGTATTGATTTCATTACGAAAGAGATTGAAGAAATAGAAAAAGGAATTGATAACCTAAGTTATTTCTTCCTCGTTTTTTATTTAATGACTTTTATTGAGTGTGTCATATTTACTTGTGTTTTAAGCGAATTTGATACTAAACAATACTTCTTAGTCAAGTCGACACATTTCTCTGCTCCTTTTATATCCTCTTCATCATCAATACCAATTTCCAAATGGACATCTACTTTAGTAAACATCATTCCTCTTGTTTCAGCTTGTCCGAGATAACCTGTAGCATCGATTTTTAGTGATTTTAGACCAATACTTAACTTCTCGGCCATTGCACAAAAAGTGGTCATCTTACAAGCTGCAACAGCACCAACAAATAAATCTTCAGGAGAATGGATACCAGGTTTCCCACCAGGAAATTCTGGAGGAGTTGCTACACGTATCAAAGGTTTTTCTTTATCCTCGAGAATGAAATTTCCTACACGATCTTCAATCATATCAATAATTATGTGATATTTATGTTCTTCAGTCATCTTTATCCCACATTTTATTCATTATATAGACAAAATAATTAAAACAATAAATAATTGCTTTATAATTATCTAAATAATTAAACCTATAAAAGTTAAGAAAAAAAGGATGGATAATTTTATGGTAATATCAAAAGCATTAGTTACCCTTCTTCCTCATGAATCAAAAAAGCTAATTGGTATAGGATTAACCGCTTATGAACCAATTCTTGAGAAAATGAAGGAAGGAAAGATCTTTGTTTCTCGAGGGACGACCAATTCGTATATTCTTGAAGAAATGCTAGCAATTTCTGAATTTGACAAAAGCCGTTATGTTGCTGGTCAGATTGTTCCGGAAGGAGAACGACTTTCATCATGTCCCGTTGAAAAACGATTACCCGAGATTTTATTTGTTAACGGTAAATCAACAAAAGTCAAAGATACTGCTGCTACGATTGACGAACTCACTAAAGGTGATATCATTATTAAAGGAGCAAATGCTCTTGATTCAGATGGTATTGCTGGGGTTTTAATTGGTCATCCAAAAGGTGGTACCTGTGGAACTATCTGGGGAACACTAGTTGCTAGAGGTTTACACTTAATTATTCCAATTGGTTTAGAAAAACTTGTTGCTCATTCAATTTTATATAGCTCACAAGACATGGGTATCGAAGAAATCAATTATTCTGATGGCTACAAATGTGGGCTTTTCCCCTTAAATGGTGATGTTTTTACTGAAATTGAAGCACTATATACTTTATTTGACCTTGAGGAAATAACTCATATTGCCAGTGGTGGAGTAGGTGGAGCAGAAGGCGCTATTACCCTCTTACTTATTGGTGAAGATGATGTAGTGAAACAAGCTTTTGATTTTTGTCTAAAATTAAAAACAATTAAAGCTTTTAAACCGACTTTAGGTTAGAATTAAAGTTGAGGAGTGTGTTGTTCCCTCCTCACCTTTCCTTGTCAATGGGTAACTTTAAAGTCTCTGCTAAGAAAGACAATATAGAGATAAAATATTCATTAGTATAGTAAAAATTGCAAAACCAGAGGATTAATGATGTCATATAGTAGTAAAAGGCGTGCACCTGCTATCAAATTGAAAATTGGTGATTTAATTGAGGGGGAGTTTACCACAGAATCAGATGGCACAAAAGTACTTCATGTCAAAACAGATGATTTTGTTCGCAGAGCAAGAATTATGGGCGAAGTTACTTCAAAAAATGTTATTGAAAGTGATGAGAGTGTTATCTTCGATGTTGCAGATAAATCAGGTACTATTAAAATCAAAGGTGGAGGTTCCGAGTGGTCTGCATCAATTTTTGAAGAGATGAAAGATGTTAAGGAAGGAGCTATAGTTGATATTGTTGGACTCATTCGAGAATCATCAGATGGTAAAGTATATCTTGATTGTGAATTATGTCTTCCAATTATAGAAAATTCTAAGCGTGTTTTAAGGGATTTAGAAATATCAAAATATTATAAACGTAAAGGTCTTGATTCAAAAGTTGCAGAAGGAATTGAATCTGCTAAAAAGGGACAAGCTAAACTTCAAGAAAGTGACGAGATTAAAGACCAGATTATTGCTTTATTAAAGGATCCTGAGAATATTGAAGAAGGTTGTTCTTTTGATGACATAAAGCGAGCTCTTGGACTTACTACTAAAGAATTAGAACCAGAATTACGTGCTCTTCAAAATGATGGTGAAATCTTCGAACCAATCCCAGGTGTATTCAAGTTTGTTTAAAGAAATTCACTGCTAATATAGCAGTTGGATTTTAATTTTATACTACCATAACCTTAGCTGCTAGCCCTCTTCCCAAAGCTAATTTCGATCCTTTTACTTTGATCATCACTGGTCCACTATTTATTCTATTAACAAGCTCTATCTCCACTCCAGGAACTAACCCCATTTCATTCAATCGTTTACAAGCAGTTCTTCCCCCTGCAATTAGAACAATTATTCCTTTTTGATTAACCTCAAGTTGAAGTAATGATTTTGCTGACTCTTCCAATTCTTCATCTCCTATTGAACAAACATACTGTTGGTCATTTATGTCAACATCAACCATTTTTTTAAACTCCATATAATAACAAACTATCTGTAATTGAAAGTTAGGTGTGCCGAACTTTATAAAGTTTCTCATTAGGAAAAAATGTTGAAAAGAATTTTATTTTTTAGTAATATCCAATAACATTAATGTTCTGGCAGTTAAATCACTAATAATTTCATTATAATTAGCAAATGCTTCGATAGGGGTACTATAGTGGGAAAAATAGGAATGAACTTCACCAGGTCCAGCATCAGCTTGGGAAATATAATAAAGATGATCAGAAGTTGTTAACATACGCCAGATTTTAAGTAATACTGGATTATTCAATTTTTTAATGGGTTTTTCTAGGAATTTTTGATCATCAAATGAAATATGTTGCAAAGGATTTCTCAACCATGCTCCAACATCACGATCATCAGCCCAACTTATTGTTGAAAAATCATCTATTGAAATTGAATTAACAACAGGATATGTTTCTATTGCTTCTGAAGGAGTTTTGAAAGTAATATTTTCATATTTGAACAATTCCTTTGGTAGATGCTGTAGGAATTCAAATATTCCACTCTCAGCCCATAAATGCTCACCAAGCGATTCATAATCCATAAAGATATTAATACAATCACCAGGAGTCGAAGCTATCCAAGAAGCATATTTATCAGCATAAAGCGGATATTCTTCCCATCTTCCAGAACCAAATCTAAAGGCAATATCATCACTCAATTTGTAATTTCTTAAAAGCATCTTCAAAGAAGGAGCTTTTTTACTTGCAAAGACAAAGTTTGGAGAAGAGCCTTTCGGAAGAATATGTTCTATTCCTTCACCCATGATAACTTTAAAACCTAAATCAGCTACTGCTTTCATAATTGAATCATTTAGAATTAATTCAGTATTTCTAAAACTTGTTGGGGTTTTACCAAAAAGATCTTTTATTATTTGAGAATGCATTTTCACTTGATCAATAAATTCTGTTCGATCCACACCATATATTGATGATAAGGAATGAAAATAAGTTTCACCAATAAATTCAACACAATTTGTTTCAGCTAATTGCTTAAAACTATCTATTACATCTGGTTGATATCGTTCTGCTTGCTCCAACAAAGTTCCCGTTATACTATAAGCAATTTTTACTTTTCGTTTGCTTTTCTTGTATTCATCAATAGCATCTAACCAAGTTTTATTTGCAGGTAAATAACATTTCTTTGCAACTCTTTGCATAACATCTTTGTTTAAATCTTCAGTGAAATAAAGGCTCTCAAGATTTTTCAATTCAGAGCTTTTAAAAAAACGATCCCTTCTAAAATTTTGATTTAAACGATAAGGTTGATGTACTTGGAAATAAAATACTACTGCTGGCATATCACTCAATCCATATAATTAACAATAATGATTAGTTTTCAATTTTATGATTTAATCTAAGTAAATTCATAATTGATATAACTTTCCTATCATTTTTCAATCGTATTCGAAAGATTTAAACAGAAGCAAAAGTGTATTAATCTATAGTGAAGGAGTTCAAGAATACAGGAGAAAAACTAAAATGGCACAAAAGAAATTTACTAAAATCGAACTCTCACCTTCATTCAAAGAACGTATAATTAAGTCATTTATTGCTATCATAGGCTTTGTTATAGGAGCTATTGGAATATCTGGTGTACTAATTGTTGATAACCTTCCTGATATAATTACGTTTATTACCATCTTCATTGGAGCGATAACCATCTTCTTTTCAGTTTGGCGTATAGCACGAATTGCCATGGTAAAACTCTATGTTGATGAAGATGCTATTAGATATAGAGATCGTTTTGTTTGGAAGAAAATTGATTGGTCTGAAGTAGTATCCGTCGGGCAAGCCAATGATATAGATCCTAATGCTAAAGGAGTTCTTAAGAAAATTAAATCATTATTAATTGTTACTAACAATGGACTCAAAAGATTTGATATGTCTGCTTATTCCCTTGCACATGGTATTGAAACAATTGATAAGATTATGGAATCTCGACCTACAAAAGAAGATGATAATGAAGGTTATGATTATTAGGGTTACTTATTAAATAACCCTTTTTATTTTTGCTTCTTATATAAGAAAGAATTTTTTGTTTTTTATTTACCAAAATTTCTTTAAATATTCTTTATCAATCTTCCCTGCTTGGTATTTCTCATGACTGTCTTGTACGATTATACTAACTTCTGTTGGTGCTAATAAAGATAGGTCAAAGTTAGCAAAATCTTTCCCTGCAGCATTAAATA
>JAEORM010000086.1 GCA_016840905.1 Candidatus Gerdarchaeota archaeon
CTATGTATTATACAAAATTATGTTGACCAACTTAATGTTCATGCGCCTAATGAGAATATTCCAATAAGAACAATAAAACCAAGCTTGGCACTGACAGCCGGCATTGCTAATGCACTTTCAAATCATTCAATTCAAAATGATGAACAACATTCTAGATAGTGAAAAAAAAAAAACAAATTTCATTTATAATCAAACATAGATTTTCTTTTATCTAACAGATTAATTTCTACTTCCAAATGAATACAATTTAATTTATAAGGATGTATTTATTACTATTTTAGTAATTTACCATTGTTTTAACGCTTATTATTTTGAAGTAAGTTGGTTTCCATCTATAATATTTATAATACATTATTAGTGAGATATATAAAAAAATAATTCATTTAGGTGACCAAGTAATGACTAATTGTAGTATTTCAGAATATCATAATGTAAGGGAAATCTATGAAAAAATTAATTCCTTAATGAAATTACCAATATGTGGAATTAATTCAACTGCAATGAAGAAATATCTAGAATATTACGATAAAAATTGTTCTCGTTCTAAAGAGATAATAGCTGAAGCAAAGAAATTTATTCCTGGGGGTGTTCAGCATAATCTTGCGTTTAATTATCCTTTTCCATTAGTATTCACAAAAGCAGAAGGGGCTTATCTTTGGGATATAGATGGTAATAAGTACATTGATTTTTTGCAAGCAGGGGGTCCAACTATACTCGGGAGTAATTATTTACCTGTTCGAGAAAAAGTCATTGAGTTACTTAATGATTGTGGTCCAGTCACTGGATTATTCCATGAATTTGAGTTAAAGATTGCCAAAGAAATAAATAAACACGTTCCATCGGTTGAGTTGCTCCGTTTGTTAGGAAGTGGAACAGAATCTGTTATGGCTTCACTTCGTATTGCTAGACTAGCTACCAAACGTAAAAAAATCATCAAACTTGGTGGTGCTTATCATGGGTGGAGTGATCAGATGGTTTATGGTTTGCACATTCCTAGAACAAGAGGTTTTGAAGCTCATGGTATTCCTGCGAGTTGTCGGAAACATACTCAAGAGGTCTATCCAAATAACATAGATCAATTAAAGAGACGATTAGCTCTAAATCGATTGAGTGGTGGAACAGCTGCTGTTATAGTAGAACCTATGGGCCCAGAATCAGGAACGAGACCAGTTGATTATGATTATAATAAACAAATACGTGAGCTTTGTGATAAATATGATGCGTTATTAATCTTTGATGAAGTTGTTACTTTTGGTAGAATTGGTTTGAATGGTGCTCAAGGTTATTTTGGCGTCAAACCTGATTTAACCATTTTTGGCAAAATTATTGCAGGTGGGTATCCTAGTGCAGGAGCATTAGGTGGAAGAAAAGATTTAATAGAATATCTTGCTGCTGGCTTAGAGAGTGGTAAAAAACGAGCTTACGTTGGCGGTACCCTAGCAGCCAATCCATTGAGTGCTTTAGCAGGTTATTATACTATTAAGGAAATTGAACAAACAAATGCATGCGAAAAAGCTGGTAAAGCTGCTGATCGGTTAATAAAAGGATTACGAGATTTAATTGAGAAAAGAGATTTACCATATATAGCTTATAATCAAGGAGCTATTTGCCATCTCGAGACTGTTGGACCGATGTTCATTAAATTGAATTATTTGAAAATTCTATCAGTTCTAAAAGAAATAAAAGCACGAAAACATGCTATGGAAGAGATGGGTGCTGCATATATGGCAGAAGGGATAGTAACTCTAGCGGGAAGTAGAATGTATACCAGTATGGCTGATACTGATGATATAATCGATGATGCTATCAATCGATTTGATAAGGTATTCAAGAATGCTAAAAGTCAATGACAAATGCGGTGGTACTATGGAAAATACATACGTTTTTGCTCATGATGTAGGAACAAGTAGTGTCAAAACTACTTTAGTAGATTCCAATGGTAATATTCATGGATATGCAATAGAAGAATATCCAATTTATTATCCACAACCTGGTTGGGTAGAACAAGAACCAGAAGATTATTGGAAGGCTATTGTTAGGGGAACAAGAAAAGTTTTAGCAGAAGTCAATATAAAAACCGAACAAATTAGTAGCATTGTTTTCACAACACAAGCAATGGGAATAATTCCTATTGATAAGACAGGTAAAGTACTCTATCGGAATATAACTTGGGTGGATGGTCGTGCTGAAAAGCAAGCAAGAAAAATCATGAGAATGTTCGGTGGAAAAAAAGTATTCAAATCGATTATTGGTATAGAGATTACAGGTAAAGATGTAGTTTGTAAACTTTTATGGCTCAAAAAAGAGCATCCAGAACTATATATGAAAACTGATCTCTTTCTTGATGTAAATGGTTATTTAAAATACAAAGCAACAGGGGAAAAAGTAGCTGAGTGGTCTGGTGCTTGTTCCTACTCTTTTAATTTAAAGAAAAAAGATTGGGATAGACCTATTTTCAAATTAATTGGTATTGATCTGAAAAAATTACCACCATTAGTTCGTTCTATTGATCACATTGGTAATGGCTTAACAAAAAGTGCTGCAGAAGAGATGGGTCTAATTGAAGGAATCCCTGTTTTTGGTGGATGTGATGATACACAAAGTGCATTAGTTGGATCTACTGCAATAGATGAAGGGGAAGCACATGTCTATCTTGGGACTTCTGCTTGGTTAGGGGTTTCTACAAGCAAGACACCCAAGTTTAAACATGGAGCAGTGACTTTGCAAGGTGCTGATCCAGAGAAAAATATTGTTGTAGGAGTAACTGAATCAGCAGGTATAATTCTAGAATGGGCTTCAAAGGAACTATAC
>JAEORM010000087.1 GCA_016840905.1 Candidatus Gerdarchaeota archaeon
AGATATTATATAATTTATTTGCTGATTTTTTATGTCGCTATAGTTTATGAATTATTCTTCAATCCTTTCTAAATGAAATACCACTGGTTTTATACCATCTGAGCAGCAAGAGTATTTAGTACCCGTTAATTCTCCTCCAGCAAAAGTACCTCCCATTGTTAGAATTGCGACATCTCTATAGATATCCACCCAAGCCCATTTACAAAAACCTTCAGGCATTGTTAGTTCATCATCAGCATAGAATTCTTGTCCTATATGTAATTTATCACAATCTTTCACAATAAAACCATTTGGAAACTTAAACTCATAACCAAGTACATCTTTCGATGTGAATTTTCTTACTACGGTAATTTTTATTTTCGGTTTCAATGCTTTCACAGTTCCTTTTATTATTTTTATTTGAGTTTTCTAGTAAAATCTAGAGAAGGTTGTTTAGGATTTTTATGAACACGAGAATCCCAATATAATTCATCACAGAAATCACCGTGATGCAGTGTTTGTGTTCTTCTCATGTGAATTATTCTACATTTATTGTAAGTAGATATATCACCAATATAACAAGATGCGTAATAGGCAATATCTGGATCATTGAAGTCTTTCAAAGCTTCATGAGTAAAACAACTATCAAATCTGTAAATAGTCATATGTTCATCCAATCTACAAAAGGTAAAATCAGCTATTCCTCTTTGGCACCAACTTTTGATTGCTCTTTCGTGGTTTTTTGATATAGATATATCACTTTTTTGGGGATTGTTTGTATACATATCTTCAACAATTTTTGTAAGAATTTTCGTGTAAAGTGCTATTCCTACTTTTCTTCCAAGAATTTCTTCAAAAGATTTCACCCTATGATATGAAATTCTTTCACCTGCCATAGCTTCATTGAGTCCATATATAATATATTTTTCAGAGTCTTTTGGTAATTTCTTTAATGGGTTCATGTTAACCAAGAGAAACTCTCGAGTTAATTCTTTCAGTTCAGGATATTTATCCAATGATTCAAATTTCTGTTCCTTCACTTGAAAATCATAGAAACCATCTTTCTTTCCAATTGAATCAATAGCATTTTTTAATCTCTGAATCATATGTTGCACATAATCATCAATTAATTTAGGATTCAATTCTGTTAGATATCTTAAAACTGAATTCATAGTTCCCATTTGATTTTGAATCCAAGAATTAGGATTGATTTCTATTTCTGCTTTTGCATTATAGCATTTGTGTGTTTTTATTTCCATTCTTTCCACCAAAGATTTTTCTAATTTTTTTATTCTATCTTGATGTTTTCCCAAAATTCTTTTTCAGGATGAGTTAAATTCCAATCGATATTTGTATCATGATAAATACAATCACAAAATGGATCTCCTTCTACAATGGTATGTTTCATTGTGAGTACAAAATTACCCTTACTTCTAGAAACTGCAGCTTGAAAATCACCATAGCAACAAACAAGATATTTTAATTCTTTATCTAGTATATCTTGTAGAGCATCTGCCCATAAGCAATTATCTTTTCTAAAATAGAATTTACCATTTTCAACTTCACTTAAAACTCCAATTACTCCAATTGTTACTTCTTTCTTATCTTTCTTAAAGAACTCTCTAAAATCATCTAATCTATCGAAAATTTTTCTATTGGGTGAAGAGTTATCTACAATATTTTGTGTAACAAAATTTTTATACAGTCTTATTGCTTCATCTCGACCAATGGTTTCAATTAGAACTGTTAAATTATAGAATCTTGGAAGTAAAAACGCTCGTAGATAATCCCTATGGTTAATTTTTATTTCTTCTTTATCCCAATTTACTTTTTCTGAAATTTTTAATGTATGATAAATAAAGTTGAGATAGTTGGTTACTAATTTAGGATAATCTTTCAAGTTTTCATAATCAGTTAATATTTTACTAATATCTAATTTCTTTGATACTTGGTCTTCTTTTATAAGAGAATTGAATTTATCCTCATGATTAATAATATAATCTCTATATTTGGTAGAATTTTTTTCTTTAATGAAATCTATGAGGTAGTTTAATCGTTTTAATTGCGATATCAGTGCAGTTTTTACTGATTGAATTTTATTTTCTATCTCATCAAGAGCATTTGGTATTAACGCACCATAAGCTTCAAATTTCAAAATACAATCTCCTCAATTTTTTCCTTTATTATTTGGTAATGACCATAATTTATCAAAAGCATCCTTTTCTGGATGTTCAAGATTCCATTCAAGTCTAGTATCATGTTTTACTCGAGAACAATAGGGATCACCTTGAGCTATTGTATGTTCCATTGTTAAGATAGCATGACCATTTGACCCTGTATATGCAGTTTGGTAATCACCATAACAGCAAATGAAATATTTGATTTCTTTATCAGGTAAATCATCTAAAGCATCAATCCATAAACAATTATCATTACGGAAGATGTATTTACTATCAGAAAATAAACCAAATATCATAACCCAATCTGAAGTTGATCCCATAGATTGTTTTATTCTCTTAAAAGTGTCTGTAATTGAAGTGAAATTATTTGGTAATTGAGATCCTTCCTTTTCAAGAAAAGAAGAGATATATCTCTTAAAGAGGTCTATTGCTTTTTCTTTCCCTAAAGTTTCAATTAGAATTTCTAAATAGTAATAATTAGGAATCAAATATGATCTGATATAATCGCCTTGCTTTACATCTATTGATTCCTTTTGCCAATTGACATTTTTTGGTAATTTTAGCAATTGCAAATTAAAAATTAAAGTTATTTTCGCAAGATTAGGAAAATTGTTTAGGTGTTTCTTTTCTTTTAAGAGATTTTGTATTTTGATAGAAGAATTAATTGGTGAATTTTTTTTGGATTCCATGAGTAGTCTATTTGTCAAATTTTCTGTATATCTTTTCAATTCATTTGGGTACATCTTCTCTAAAAACTCGAGCAAATAATCTAATCTTTTCAAACAAGCAAAATTATTTCTCTTATTATTTGCTACATTAACAGCACAATCCAAAGGTTGAATATTTACAGTTTTTTCTAAAACATTTGCATTGAATTCTCCTAATCGAATTATTTCCATATTATCACATCCTATCATAAATCCTCTTTTCTTTCCTACACTTTCACTTGATATTCTTTGATAATCGCATCATTTTTTCAATCCCTGATTTATTTTTTAATCTGCCATTCATGTAGTGGCCAAATATTTTCCCAATATTCATCTGGTGGATGTGTTAAGTCCCAATTAATTCTGGTATCATGAACAACACAACTGCAGTAGGGATCACCCTTTGCTATAGTGTGTTTCATTGTTAAAACAAAATGATTATTCCAGTAAATTTTTGCACCTTGAAAATCTCCATAACAAGCTGTTAAATATCTAAAATAGCTATCTGGTAAATCCTTAATTGCTTCTGCCCAAAGGCAGGTATCTCTTCTATTAATAAGTTTACCATTTTCAATATTCCCTTCTATACGTATCCATCCTGGATTACCATTATCCTCAAAATCTTTGATAT
>JAEORM010000088.1 GCA_016840905.1 Candidatus Gerdarchaeota archaeon
AATTGTTTCAATAGATGATATTGATATTGAGGCTTGTGGAGGTACCCATGCAGATATGACAGGTGATGTTGGTCCAATAATTATTCTTAGTTCTGAACGAATACAGGATGGTATAGTTCGACTTGAATATGTTGCAGGTGAAACAGCGATTAAGGAAATTCAAAAGCGTAATCAAACAATCCATGAAGTATTGGATCTTTGGGGTATTGACCTTAGTGCCCTACCAGGAACAGCAAAACGATTCTTTAATGAATGGAAAGCCCAAAAGAAAGAGATAGCTGACCTTAAGAAAGACAAAGCACAACTTGAAGCTTCACTCCTTGAAAAATCAATAGAGAAAACAGGCAAATACCAAGTACTTGCACAAAAATTAACAGGTGATCCTGAGTATATCAGCCAATTGATTTTCACTCTAACTGAAAAGTATCCTGAATTGGTTGTTCTATTGATAGATTCTGAAACACTTTTTATTGCTATTGGTGCAGGTGCAACCGCTGCAAAAACAATCTCAAGTAACGATTTGATTAAGAAAGTAGCTGAGATTTTAGAAGGTTCGGGTGGTGGAAAACCAACTTTCGCTCGTGGAAGCGGTAAAAATGCTGAAAAACTTGATGCTGCAATAGCAAAGTTTACCAAATTACTTTCCAGTAAGAAATAAAAGAAGAAAAAGTGCATCCGTAAGGATTCACTTTATTTCTACTGCTTTACCTGTTTTTGCTGCTTCAATAGCAGCAACTACACATTTTACTGCAGCTGTTCCTTCAATATCGGAAACTAAAGGTCGCTTTCGAGTGTCAATACAATCAAGGAAATCTTTATCCTCTAAATAAAGAGGTTCTTGATCTTTACCAGTAGCTAAATAATGATTGGTTATTTCAGTTGCCCTATAAGCTCCTAAATATTCAGAAAATGAATTGCTTAAGGAATGTTGTGCTAAACCTTTTTCCATCATTATAGATTGCAAAATGAAGTCTAGAGTAATGACGTCCTTGGTTGTTTGGACAATTAATTTTCGTCGTTTGAGATTTGGATAGGCACGCCAAGTTGCTCTACAATCGAACAAAATAGGATTGGTATCTTGCCCTTTGAATCCCTCATATTCAAATATAGCAAATAATTCAACTTCATAAGGGAATCCTTCAATATATGCAGAAGTGGCTGTTACTCGTTTAGGAATTTTACCCAATAATCCATTAACAACATCGATATCATGCACCATAAAATCATGTCCGCAACCCAAATAGTTAGGATCAAGGTCTTTACTATCTAATCTAGTAGGACCAGGACCAACTCGTCTACCTGTAAGATGCATGATTTTATCTTCAGTTTCTTCTTTTTCCAAGAAAGATTTCAAAGTAACAATAACTGGATTGTATCTTTCTAGATGGCCAACTTGAACGATTCTATTTAATTTCTTTGCTTTGGCAGATATTTCATTGCAGTCTTCAACAGTTGGAGCAAGAGGTTTTTCACATAAAATATCGCAATGCTCTAATAACTGGAGAGCGATTTTTTTGTGTATTGCTGTAGGAATAGCTAATACTGCACCAGCGATTTTTTCTTTTGCAAGTAGCTCATCAAGATTTGAATATCTATTTTCTATTGGGATGTCATTAATATCTCCAATAGCTTTCAACTGTTTTGGATCTTGATCACAAATAACTACCTTGTCACAAAAGCCTTCGGTTTGAAGTCTACAAATATTTCTAACGTGGTTCTTTCCCCATTTTCCCAAACCAATTATTGCTATAGTTTTCATTGTAAAGCTCCTCATTAAAATGCCTCTGATTGGATTTATTATTGTTAAAAAACTTTCTTTTATTTTTGTCAATCATCATAAAGGCATCAAAAAAATACCTTCTCCCACCTATTTCCTTTATATTTGAACTTCGAATAGCATTTATTAAGAGCTATTTAGTTGTTTGATAAGGATTTGATAAAAAATGGAATTTGAATCACCCATATCCCCCTACAGAGCAATCAAGAAAGCAATGAACTTTTTCGAAAAAAAAGTTAATAATACAAAAGTCAAGGAAGCACCAGCATCTCGTCGAGACCCAATGATACTTGAAGTAGGGATAACCACAATTTGGGGTGAGATCTTCTGGACGAGAATAAACACTCGCCGTTCAAAAGATAAACAATCATCTAAAGTTTTTGTAAAAAGCCGACCTGGAACAAGACACATGTTCTTTTCAGCTATTGTTCTACTCTTATCAGGTCCATTCTTCTATATGGCTTTAAGTAATGATATACGCTATTTCACTTTAATCATGGCAGCTTTTTTTGCCCTTATTGGGATAGCTAGTATGATAATGCCGGTGGTACGAATTAATAGGATCAATAAACAAATCAAAGAAGTATTATCAAAAGATGATGATCAATTTGATGATGAAGAAAGCGATAAAGAAGAAATAAAAGTAATTTCCTCAAGATTAGAGCTTCAATGAACAAAGTAAAGTAATTTAATAGGTAATTTTATTAAAATTTCCTTGAGAATAAAGATTAAATAAAACCTCAACAAATTATAATCAAATAATTTAAGTGATAATAATGACTCAGATAACAACTCCTTTGAAGAAATTCTTTGGAACAGCAAATTATTTAGCAAGATTAACCTTTTATCCAAATCGTAAATACTATAATTCTTCAATGAAAGTAAAAATAGAAATTTTTGATGGTAGAAATCTAGATCGGACTTTCAATTGTGAAACTATAGCTGAAGTTGCTCAAAAGGTAATGGTGTTCTATAAAGAAAAAACTGGACATGATCTTGAGATACGAAGATTGGGTCACTGGTTTATAGAATATCTTGATGATGCTCATATCAAATCACCTGATATGAATGAACTCTTGAGAGATATGCAATCCACACCAGAAGAAATCGTTGCTCGAGAAGGTTTGCAGCAAGAATAAACTGAAACCTCTTTTTCTTATTTATTTTTATAAAAGAAATTTTTTCAATTATTTATAATAATTAATATAAAGAGAAGGTACACCCAATAATCCAATGAAAAGAAAACAATAGCCTAGTAGTGTAGATGCTACTTGTAGAGACAATTAGCAGCAAACTGGTCAATCATCTCGGACTCTGAATCCGGGGACAGCGGTTCGAATCCGCTCTAGGCTACCATTTTTTATCTAACCTTTACTCATTTTTGATACTTCTACTGTTTTATACTATTCATGCAAAACATTAAATAATAAAGTTCCTAACCTTTAGAGTTGAAAACACTTGCTTGACACGCGCTAAAACTATACTAATTCTCACTATCTAGAAGGATTAGTTGCCAGAGCTGTAAATTAAAGAATGAACAGCAAGGAAATCACAGTGAATTTTAGTTAAGCAAAGAATTAAAAAGAAAACTAAGAAAGTATCCTTTGATAAAAAAGGTGACAAAAATAATGTTTGAAGAGATTCGTTGGCACGGAAGAGGCGGACAAGGAGCTGTCACGTCAGCAAAAATACTGGCAGAAGCAGCACACCAAGAAGGAAAATTTGTCCAAGCCTTTGCATTTTATGGTGCAGAAAGACGAGGTGCTCCAGTAGAAACTTATACAAGGATTTCTGATACACATATAAAACGACATTCAGCAATCTATCATCCTACTGTAGTAAGTGTCTTAGATCCGGCTTTACCCAAGATACTCTATTTGAAAGGTATCTCAGATAAAACAATTCTAGTGGTAAATTCGAATAGTCAAAAAGAATTTCCAGAATTGAATTGTAAGAAGTTTTGGGTAGATGCTACTCAAATAGCAATTGATTTAGAATTACGTGTAGCTGAAAGTTATATTACAAATACTATTATGACTGGTGCGGTAGCGAAAGCAACAGGATTGGTAAAGATGGACTCAATATATGAGGCAATAAAAAGCTTGTTGAATAAACGAATTTGGGACCAAAATCTAGAAGCCGCAAAAAGAGGCTACAACGAAACGAAAGCATATGTATAAGGAGGATGAAATGTTTGACGAAAACAAAAGAAGATGATTTCAAAGTAGAAACATGGAATTCAAAACCATCAAAAGGATCAGCTGGAAAAACTGGTTTATGGAGAACATTTCGACCTGTAGTTCATCATGAAGATTGTACTCGATGTGAGACTTGTATTTTATATTGTCCTGAACCATGCATAACACTAGATCCAAATGATTCATCCCATAAAAAAGGAAAAATAATAATTGATTATGATTACTGTAAGGGCTGTGGTATCTGTGCAAATGAGTGCCCCAAGCATTGCATTGAGATGGTTAAGGAGACCGAATTTTTAGAGGAAGAAGACGAGGAGGCTAAAGAATGACTGTAACTGAAAATCGTCCTAAATCTCTAGGGCATGAAAAAGCTATGACCATTATTACTAATGGTAACTATGCTGCAGCTTATGCTGCTAAAATGGCTCGAGTTGAAGTTGTTGCTGCTTATCCTATTACCCCTGCAACTGATTGTATTGAAAAGATTTCTGAATTTGTTGATGGTGGTACTATGGGTGCTAATTACATAAAAGTCGAAAGTGAACACAGTGCTGCTGGTGCCTTGATTGGTGCTTCTGCTTCTGGTGCTCGTACTTTCTCTTCTACCTCTGCTCATGGTTTGCTTTATATGGCTGAGCTTGTTTGGTGGGCTGCTCTCGCACGACTTCCAACTGTTATGAATATTGTTAACCGTGAATTAGCTCCTGCTTGGAGCATTTGGGCTCAAACCCAAGATTCTATGGGTCTACGTGACTCTGGTTGTATCCAATATTATTGTAAAAATGTGCAAGAAGTTTATGATACTGTTCTTATGGCTTACAAAGTAGGCGAAAATGAACAAGTCTATATGCCTTCCCTTGTTTGCCAAGATGCTTTTATCTTATCTCATACCAATGCTCCTGTTGATATGCCTGCACAAGCTGATATTGATGATTTCTTACCCCCCTACAATCCTAAACACTTTGTTTTGGATCCTCAACATCCTGTTACTCATAGTAATTTATCTTATCCTCAATACTACCGTGAAAAACGTTTCAACATTATGGAATCTACTCATCGTGCTAAACAAATCATCAAAGATGTTTGTGCTGACTACAAGAAGCGTTTTGGTCAATTCCATGGTGATTTGATCGAGACTTATGGTATTGATAATAACACCAAGCATGTCATCGTTTCTCATTCTTCCATTGCTGAAGAAATTGAAATTAGTGTTGATATGCTCAAAGAAAAAGGCTATGATGTTGGCTTACTTCGAATGCGAGTTCAACGTCCCTTCCCCGATGAGGATATTCGTGAAGCTTGTAAAAGTGCTGAAACTATTCACTTCATTGAACGAGCACCTTCTTATGGCTACAAAGGTGTTGTTGCCATTGATACTATGGCTGCTCTTTATGAAGGTAAAAATCATCCTAAACCTTTCCATCATATTGAAGGGTTAAGTGGAATGGATGTCACAGCTGAATACGCTGCTGACTTGATCGAAAAGGATTTGGAATCCTTGAAATAGGTGATGAAAATGGTTACTACAAAAGAAGTTCTAAGTATGCCTGAGCTTATTTATCCTGGCCATGCTGCTTGTGCTGGTTGTTCCTCCTCCCTAGGTTTGCGTTATGCTTTGAAAGCCTTAGGTGAAGATGTTATCATGTCTATCCCTGCTTGTTGTACCTCCGTTTGGCAAGGTCCCTATCCAAAATCCGCTATTGGTGTTCCAGTCTTAAATATTGCTTTTGCTGCTGCTGCATCTGCTGCTTCCGGAATATCAGCCGCTATGGAAGTTAAGGGTAAGGATACCACTGTTTTAGCTTGGGCTGGTGATGGTGGAAGTGTTGATATTGGTTTAGCCACTATTTCTGGTGCAGCAGAAAGAAACGACAATATGATCTATGTTTGTTATTCTAATGAAAGCTACAGCAATACTGGAGTGCAAAAATCTGGTGCTACTCCTCCTGGTGCAAGAACTACAACCACCCCATTCGGTCGAGTTGGTTCACCTAAGGATATTTCCTTAATCATGTGGACCCATCACTTACCTTATGTCGCAACTGCAAACACATCCTATCCTCGAGATTTCATCGAGAAATTACAAAAAGCTAAACAAATGAAAGGATTCAAATTCATTTATCTTCTCGCCCCTTGTGCTGTTGGTTGGCGTTTCCCTGCTGAAAAGACCATTGAAGTTGGTAAATTAGCAGTTGAAACCGGTGCTCAGATCTTATGGGAAGCAGTTGATGGTGATATTGAAATATCAAATCTAAGCAAAAAATATGAGGATCCCGAAAAACGCACACCACTAGAAGAATATTTGAAATATCAAGGTCGATTTAAAGGCATAGATGACTCATTAATTTTGGCTTACAAGAACTACATTGATTATCAATGGTCAATTGTTACTTCTCTAGCAAGTATTAGACAATAAGAAATAAATTAAGTGAAGCAATTTTTTTGCTTCCCTATCATTTTTTTAATCATTACCAATTTTCCATTAAATCTTTTGCTAAAAGAATGTTCTTTCTAATATTAATATGTAAATCATTTCCATGTCCGCTATACAAATGTTCGATATCCAATTTAGCTAGTTTCTCTAATGAATTTATCATCTCTCTTCTGCTTCCTGTAGGAAAATCCACTCTCCCACATGCACCTCCCGAAAAAACGACATCTCCAGCAAAGAGTGATTTATTCTTTTCATCGTATAGTACCATTGAACCATCAGTATGACCAGGAGCAGCAATAGCTTGTAAAATGGTATCAGCAAAACTAATCTTTTGATTATTAGTGTAGATTTTCTCTACCTTATATGATAAACTAAAATGATATTTACTAAGTAAAGTAACTTCATCTTGAGTATTGATGTGTTGGGCTGTTTTTTCGCTAGCACTAAAAATAACATTAGGTAATTTGTTAAGATTATCTTCCCCTTTTATGTGATCGATATGACAATGGGTGAGAAAAACTTCAAGCTGATATTCTGCTAACTCATTTTTAGTGATTTTTTTCAAAGCTTTTCTTAAACGAAAATTCGTTAATTTCCCAGGTAAACCAAGGTCAATAATTAGTAATTTTTTATTTAACATATCACCTAGGATAAAACAATTCGAACAAAGTCCTGACCCACGAACTATTTCCAATTCCATGAATTAATCTTCTCTCCAAAGCTTCTTTTCCATTATGTAAACAATATTACCAAATCGTTCCATTTGGTCAAATGTTTTGTAACCTCGATGCAAATAGAAATCAACTAATTGTTTATGATCTGCATAGGTTTCTATCATAGCCTTCTTTTCACCCATGAGTCGTACGAGATGCTCAGCAGATTCCATAATATACGTACCTAAACCTTTGTTTTGTATAGTTGCTATGATAGCAACTTTTTGGATTTCCACAAGACCCCATTTTTCGTTTCGTTCAATGGTGAATGTTCCAACAAGCTCGTTATCAAAAAGAACTGAATAGATAGTTTGTTTAGCAATACGTTCCAAAACTTTTTCTTTGGTTTCCAACATTCCTCTAGGTTTACGTCCTAATATTGGTTCAATTGGGGTGTAAGCTTCTACAATAAGTTGGGCGAGTTTTGTTGCTTCAGTTTCTACTGATAATCTAATATCTACCTTCTTCATCCAATCTTCTTTCATAAAATCAGGCCAATTCATTGCTACATTCACTTTCAGTTATTAGATGAAAACTAAATGATAAGTTTATACTTAATAAATTTGCTAATTTTTCTCGGTAATCAATTGATTAAATAAAGTCTAAACATAATTTTTAAATGAAAATTAAGGAACTTAAAGATGATAAAAAATCATTTCTTGTAGGAACGAAAATATTAGGTGTAAATTATGCGACCAATTACAGATGAAAAAATTGCTACTCTAACAAGTTTTATGGAAAAGCAAGGGATCGATGCCATCTTGATTGCTGATTGGGAAAATGCTCGAGATGTAAATATGCGATATTTAACAGGGCATCCCATGGATGCAAGTATGGTAATTACCGCAGGTGGAGAAACCTGTTTAGTTCCATGGGATATGGCTTTAGCAGAAGATCATGCAAAAGTAGATATGATATTAGATTCAGGTCAATTTGTTGATAGATTCGCTGGTGGTTCTATCCATTATATTAAAGAGCATATAAAGAAAGGTTCACCTGTCATAGGTGTTAATCAAAATATTCCATATAGAACTATTTTGGAAATCAAGCGTGTTTTTCCTGAAGCAAAAATTTTTGATGATTTACAAGCAATCTCTTCTACCTTTCAAGATCTACGCGCTACAAAAAGCAATCGAGAATTGGATAAACTTCTAGAAGCAGGGAAGATGAGCAGTAAAACAGTTGATGATATCAGAAAGTTTGCTCAAGAAAAAGTTGGTACAGAAAATGACTTATCATTTTTAGTTATGAAAAAATTACGTGAATATGGTGCTGAAGATAATTCTTTCCCATCGATGGTAGCTAGTACCTCTCGAGCACATATGATCCATTGTCATCCCGCTGCTGGTAATAATCTCTTTTCTGAAAATGGTTTAGCATTAATTGATTATGGAGCTTTATATGACGGTTATGCCAGCGATCAAACTATTCCAATCACTTTTGGTAAATTAACCACTGAACAAGAAAAGATTAGAGACACTACCATTAAAGCTTATGAAGCAGCTATAGAGACAATTGATCTTGGTGTTCCTTTATGGAAAATTTCCAAAGCAGCAGTTGATATCATAGAAGCAGCAGGATATCATATGCCTCATGGTTTAGGTCATGGTTTAGGTTTAACTGTTCATGATTCTCCTGGTATAAGACAAAAACCCGATACCGAAGAAGGTTTGCTTACTTGGCGAGAGCAATTCGTTGAGGAAGGTATGGTTTTTACGATCGAACCAGGAGTTTATGTTAAAGGTCATGGCGGACAACGTTTAGAAAATAATGTTATGATAAAAAATGGTAAGGTCGTTGTCTATACAAAATCAGAACCAATTGAAGTTAAATAAATTGATAGGACTTGAGCAAAATTGTTTTTGCTCACATATTTTTTTTATGTTTTATCGAAAACTTTCTCCAGAATTTCTTTGAAAAGGCCTTTAGCTTCAATCATTGCGTTTTTGCCTTCTTCAGTTACAGTATAATATTTTCTATCGGGTCTACCTTCAGGGTTATCCTCAACATAGGAAGTAACTAAACCATCTTTTTCAAGTTTGTAAAGTATAGTATAAGATGTGACTGTTGCAGGTTCAAAACCAAATTGTGCTTTAATTGAATCACGTAATTCATACCCATACATTTCTTTTTCCTGTAAAAGTCTTAAAATATAGATCCATAAATTATCAATAGATATTTTCTTTTTTAATCTTCGAAATGCTTTCGAAGTATCTCGTGGTTCTTCTCTTTCTAGATAGCCTGCATTCAATTTATTTTACACCTAATTTCTCAACTTAAATACTAAATCTAGTTTTCTAGAAGAATTTTAACTAGAAAAAAGTTTTCCTTGAACATATTTTATAGGTAATTCTTTATTCTAAGGTGTATATGTACTATTAATCATAAAAAAGAGTTTTCAAGTTAAACACAAATCTTTAAAATAGTGTTTAAACGAAATCATCATAAATAAGTAATCCGCTAAAAGGATAATTATTGGTAGTGAAAATAAAGTGACTAAGAAACGAAAATCAGGCGGCAGGTCAAAAGGAAGCAAAGGGAAGGGTGGACTAGTTCAATGTTCTTCCTGCGGCAGACTTGTACCTGTTGATAAAGTTAAAAAAGAAACTAAATATGTAACACTTATTGATCCAGCACTTGCTCGAGATTTACGAAAAGAAGGAACCTTTATTCCAAGAGAACGAACCACTAAGAATTATTGTATTTCTTGTGCTGTTCATCGTGGTCGAGTAAATATTAGATCAAAAGAAGATAGAAAAGACGATTAAGTAACCTTAAATTGCAAGAGCATTTAAGGTTCTTACAAATCTTTAGTTTTCATTTATTTTAAATAAAGATTTTAGCAATTAATGGTAGATAGGTTGGATGATTGAATGACCACTCAAGAAAATAATGTGATAAAATTGCGATTCATTTTATTGATGGAAGAAAATCTCCCGTCACAAAATTTCAATCTAAAAGATCTTCCAGGGGCATCAAAAATAGATGTCGTCTCGAGAGTAATTTTATCAATCTTTCCAAACTACACAATTCACCTTGAACCTGAGCTTCATGTTATCTTTGCTAAAAGTGGTCATATCTTAGTGATTAGAGACCTCGCAAAAAGAGACCTGCCTTATGATGAAATAGAAATTGCTGCAATCATAAGAGATTCATTGAATGAGTTTTATATTAATCCCAATTTAATGTCTAAAGATGATGATCTTATCTTTTGGAAAACAATAGATAATTTTAACTCATATTTAGCAACTACTCTGGTAGAGTATCCTTTCTGTTATTATTTACATGAACGAGGTACCCCAATAAAGAATTATTTGGATGAAATGCAAGTTAATAATCAGCTCTGTTTTATCCTTGGAGGGCGTCATGATATAGCTAAAGATCATGAGAAAATAATTTTAAATCATAAAGTGGACTTAATAAATCTTGGTGAGAAGTCTTACTTAGCTTCCACATGTGTTACAGCGGTAATCTATCACCTAGAAACAATATTTCCCTAATAAAAAAAGTAAAAAAGCTTTTTTTATCTTATAGTAATATTCAAATAAGCTTTAATAATTGCATCAAATTGAACGTTTTAAGCGAAATTTACAATCTTCCATTAGAAAGATGGCGGTGAAAAATTATGTCTGAAGACGAAGAAATGGCACTCAGAATTTTAAAAGATATAAGTGAAGACACAAGTGTTCCAAGGAATATTCGAAGGAGCGCTAGTGACGCTCTTACGACATTAGGCGATGAAGAGCAAGAACCATCACCCGCTATTAGAGCAAACATAGCAACCAGTATTTTAGAAGAAACTAGTTTAGATCCAAATTGTCCCGTTCATGCTAGAACATTGATTTGGAAAATTATTTCCATATTAGAAACTATTAGAGATTCAGAAGAAGAATAATTTCTTCTCTCTACTTATTTCTTATCTTTCATCTTTATTTTAAGCTGAAATTGGTGTTCGTAATTCAGTTAGGAATTTCTTTTCGAAATTTTTTTCTCCAACTGACAGAATGGTAGCCTTCCCAATACCTTGAGCTTCTATATATCGCTGAATAATGCTCTCATTAGTTTTGTAATCAATAATTATCATAGCTGAGACATTCTCATTTTTAAAATTAATCTGGGAGGTAGCCAAAAGAGCTTTCAATTCCTTCTTTTGATTATAGGCTAGTGAAAGAGTATTTGTATCTTCATCTTCAACAATAAAATTACTAATCCAAAGAAGACCTACAACTGCTTCATTAATGTAAAAATCAAACCGCCAATTTTTCCGGTCTAATCCTAAATCAGAATAATTAACAAAGGCAATTGATTTCTGATTCATTAAAAGATTATTCTTCTTGCAGAATTTTGCTAGATAATTATAGATGATTTTTTTATCTTCAGATTCATAGATTGAATAGACAATGAAAGGTCCTGAATGGAAGGGTATCATTAATTTATAGATAATATTTGCGTCAATAAGATAACCAATATCTTTCTCTCTAAATTTGGTTTCATTTAAGGCTAATTTATACAATCCCACTCGTTCTCGATCTGTGCTATTATGATAAATCCAATTATTTAATGCTAATTCATTGTAAAATTCTCTATGTTGTTCTTTAATAATTGATGGGTTTGCTAATTTTACTTTAGGTTTCATTTTTGATTTTGGCATAATTGCACGAGAAAAATTGCTAACATCTTCTTCAGCTTGAGAAGAACCTTTCTTTACTGTATCAGTACTTGTGAAATCTAAAATTGATGGTTTATTTTGATCAAAAGAAAATGGCTTATTACTAACTTTTTTTACTGGAAAATCTGTTTCTTCATGTTCCTCTTCATTAGCTAACTCCACTGAGCTCCCAGCTTTTTTTTTATCGAGAGCATCTTTAACATGATTGATCGCTTCTTCCCAAAGCTTATCAAATTCAATTTCAGTTTGGGTTGCAGCTTCAATAGCTTCAGGAGTTGATTCTCTGGTATGATTGTTCTCCATTATCTCCTCATCTGAAAAGATATCGGATGATGGCTGAAGATA
>JAEORM010000089.1 GCA_016840905.1 Candidatus Gerdarchaeota archaeon
GAATATGGTGGTAGTTTAGAAACTCGAGCTCGATTAGCTATTGAAGTCTTAAAGGCAATTAGGCAAAAATGTGGTGAATCATTCATCATTTGCTTTAGAATTAATTGTGATGATTATATAGATGGTGGATTAAAAGTTGATGATATGGCAAAGATAGTTGCTATGTTAGAGAATGCTGGTGTAGATTTAATAAATGTCACAGCAGGTATTTTTGATTCACCCTATTATCCTGTTGTACCTTTTATGAATCAACCTCAAGGTGTTTATGCAGATAAAGCAGCAATTATTAAAAAAGCTGTTAAAAAAGTACCTATTTCTGTTGTGGGGAGAATTAACACACCTAAAATTGCTGAGGAGATTTTACAGTCTGGGAAAGCAGATATGGTAACGATGGGGAGATCTATAATTGCAGATCCCTTTTTACCTGAAAAATTAAGTAAAAATAATATTGAGCAAATTAGAATCTGTCCTTCTTGTAATGCCTGTTTAAATCAAATTCTGATTGAAGAACAACTTGTTTGTGCAATTAATCCTAATCTTTTCAAGCAATTCAATGATTTACCTCTTACCAATTCAAAAATTAAAATTTTAATAATCGGTGCTGGCCCAGCGGGTTTAACAGCAGGTTATATTTCAAAATTAAGAGGACATGAAGTCATTGTTATAGATAAAGCATCGGAACTTGGTGGTAGTCTAATTATTGGTAGTAAAGCACCAATGAAAAAAGAACTTGAGAATGTCATTAATAACTTCAAATATGATATAAAATTCAGTAAATTGGATGTACGGTTGAACACACCCTATAGTTCTGAATTAATAAAAGAATTGAAACCTGAGGTAGTTGTATTAGCAACAGGATCAAAACCAAGTATACCTCAGATAGAGGGACTAGAGAACATTCATTATTATCTCTATGATGAAATTCTCATGGGAAAAATACCTGAAGGAAAGAATGTAGCAATCCTTGGAGGAGGTATGATAGGAATCGAAGTTGCCAATCTGATGTCTGGTGAAGGAAAGAAAATTTCACTTATAGAAGAAAATTCTGTAATAGGATCAGATCTCTTTTCGCTTGTAGGAGCTGAAATTAATCAAAGAACTTTGGATGATAAATCAATTTCTGTTTTCACTGATACCATTATCAAGCAAATTTCTAGTAACAAGCTCAAATGCATTCAAAATGAAAATCCTATAGAAATTGATTTTGATAATCTAATAATTGCCACTGAGCCAAAACCTGCTAGTGAATTAGAAGCAGAAATTCGAGAGTTGGTTCCCAAGGTATTCAAAATAGGCGATTGTAAGAAGAAGAATGTTAGAAAGTTAGTTGATGCTATTTATGAAGGATATAAACTCGGATTGACTATTGAAACAGCTAAACCCGAACCTGTCTTTAAAGGTAAAGCTGATGGAGGTAGTATATTAGAAATAATTAGTTATAAAATTAAAGCTGGCACGTTTGAAATTGCAGATATTCCTGATTATTTACAAGTAATGGTAGATATTTGTAATAAAAATCCAAAAATTCAAAGTAAATCTAAGAGCACTGTTTTAGGATTCCAATTCAGAATTATCCCAGGATCAAATTTTTACATTAAGATCGATAATGGAAAATTCTCTTGGAGTGAAGGTGAATTGGAACACTTTGATGTAGCTATTGAAATAAACAAGAATATAGCAGCAGGAATATTTACGGGTGAAGCTAATGCTGCAGCCGCATATATGTCAAAACAAATTAAATTCATAGGACCTTTACGACATGGTATGAAATTCCAACAATGGACGAATACAGTTCAAAAGGAATTGACTTGAAAAAACCAAAGGTTGATAGATGTGAATAAAAAGATCGATCTAGCGCAAATGATCAATGATCCATTTAAAGGTAAAAGTGGATTTATGCCTGAAAAGATTGAAGATGAAATACTTGTTCGAGCAGGGTTGAATGAAAATTTAGCTATTCCTGAAGAATTGATGAAGGATTTAATGAAAAAAGTAGTAATGAAAATTGATCCACGAATTTACCCTGAAGATTATTGTGATTCACTATGTGAGGTCATTGCTCGCGAATACCATCTAAAACCAAATCAAGTTGTGGTGGGAAATGGTGGAGATAAAATAATCGATCTAATGGTAAGATTAACCATAACTTCTGGTTATTCAGCTGTTATTCTAAATCCAACATATCCTATGTTTGAACATGCTGTAAAAGTGCAGGGAGGTAATATAGCAGAATTATTACTTACTCCTGAACCTGATTTTGATCTTGATGTAGATTACATTTTATCTGAAATTACTCCAACTAAAGATCGTCTCCTTTTTCTTTGTAATCCAAATAATCCCACAGGTAATATCTTTGCTGAAGATAAAATACGAAAACTTGTATCAGAATTTCCAGGCATAGTAGCATTGGATGAAACTTATTCAGATTTCAGTAATTTTTCCATGGTTAAATCACTGAAAGATTATCCTAATTTAATAATAATAAAAAGCTTAGCAAAATCACTTGGATTAGCTGGAATGCGAATTGGTTTTGCTTTAGCTGATGAGTTCCTAATCAATAGGATAAAAGAACTTCATCCTGCTTTTAATGTTAATAGTGCAACTATTGAATTAACAAAATTAGTTATGCAAGAAAAAGAAGTTTTACAAAAAGTTATGAAAAATATCCTCTCAGAAAGGGATTTGGTTTTTAGTGAATTAAGAAAAATTAATGATATTATTCCTTACAAATCATTTACAAATTTTATATTGTTTAAAGTTAAAAACAAAGATGCAAAAGCAGTTCAAAAAACATTATTGAAAGAACATGGTGTTTTGGTTAGAAACATGAGTGCAATGCCATTATGTCAAAATTGCTTGAGAGTGACGATTACCACAAAGCAAAACAATCAAGAATTCTTGAAAGCATTAAAAGAGGTTATGAGTTTAACATAATTTTATTTATGACAAAAAAATATTTTAGACCCTAATAATTAATTAGTCAAAACAAAACATGCTTGGCAAAAAAGTAATAATCTATAGAATAAATATGATTAATAGATAGGATTTATAAACAGTAATACATTATTAACAGAGAGTTTGGCACAAAAATCAATTCCAGGAGAATAGTCGATTATGTCTGAAGATGATGAGAAAAGAAAACAAGAATTCTATGAAAGAACAATGGGTCAACTTGATGAAATGTATGCCAAAGTGACAGAAAATCCTGATGATCAAATGAGTCTTTTAAGATATGCAAAAGGATTAGTTAATACTATTACAATCTTTGGAATGTCTGGTGATCCTGAAGGAATTGATTTAGTACTAAAACGTTTTAGAACTTTGGTAGAGGAATATGGTAATATTGATGAAATCCAGAATCAATTTGCTACCGCATTAGCTAATTCGATGTCATATTTAATGAAAAAACAAAAATTCGAACAAATGTATGAACGATTAGAAGAATTACGAATGTTTGCCCGTTCTTATCCTATGAATATGTCATGTCAAAGGTCATTAGCAGGTGGTTTAGTTAATTCAATTATTAATTTTGGTCAACGAGGTTTAATGGAACCTGTTAAACAACTTATACGAGAATTATTAGTTCTAGCTAATGCTCATAAAGAAAATCATGAAATTCAATTGGCATTAGCAAAGGGTTTAGTTAATGCTATAGGGTATTTAAGTAAAAATCAACTCTTTAATATTGCACTCCCCTTGATAGATGAACTCATGGCTTTAACAGAGGCCTATCCAAATGATGAAGATTTCATATTACAAAGAGCAAATTGTATTGTAACAGCAATGGGTGCATTTGCTAAGGATGAGGAGTATATTGATGTTGTTGAGGAGCTTGAAGAAGAACTCGAGAGAATGGCTAAAGTCTATCCTAATCACGAAGGTGTACAATTAAGAGCAAAAACAAAAAGTTTAGGGAGAGATTAAACAACTCCCTTTTTTCATTATTTAGGAAATTATTCGACAAACATTAGCTTGTTCTAAAATTTTAGCTGAATTATATTTTGTTAGATCTACTTTGTATCCAAGTTTATAAGCAGCAATGTTATCATCGTGATATTTTTTCGGTGTTAAGTCTTTTATAGCTTCAATGAAAGCTTCATCAGATGCTAAATTAAATAATCTATTTAGAATACCAATTAAAACAACATTAGCTATTTTTCTATTCCTAAGTTCTTCTGCAGCTTCGATCATTGGTGCAATTATTACTTTATCTTTAATCGCTTTAGGAATTTTTTTAGCTACTTCAGTGGCTGTTATATAGATTTTTGATTCAAAATAGTTATCCAAGTCATCTTGTGTTAATGCTACATAGACATCAATGTCTGTTACTCGAGGATAGACAATTTTCTCAGTTGAAACTTTAATTTCACTTCTTGTTTCTCCACCAGTAATAGCTGATCCATATTTCATACTTTGAACAGCATGCCTACCATCTATAATTGCCGCTTGCCCAATGATAGTTCCTGCAAGCTTGACACCTTGTCCACCAATGCCTCTAATCATTATATTGATATCACAATTTTGGTTCTTTGAGTTCATACGCATGTATTATCCTCTCCGAAAATTCTTCAGGAGTATCTTTTTCGTTTAAGAAAATTCCAGTTGGGATTCTAGTGAATCCTTTACCAACTTCAAATTTGATGTCAGTTTTATGATAATCTAAACCAATATCTTCAGGAGTGACTGATACCCGTGCTTGTTTAAATTGTTGACGCATAGCTATTGCATCAGGTAATCCATTTCTACTACCAAAGTTCACATGACAATTAGAAACCACTTCTATAAAGGAAAATCCTTGATGGCTGATTGCCCTTGAAATAGCTTTTGCTAAAGGTAGAAATTCATATACTGTATATCTGGCACAAAAAGTTGCACCATTGGTAATAGCAATATGTGATAAATTGAAAGGAAATGAAATTTTACCATAAGGAGTAGTTCTTGTTTTTGCTCCTACAGGAGTTGTAGGCGCATCTTGACCACCAGTAAGACCATAAATAGCATTATTTATACAAATAACAACCATATCGATATTTCTTCTTGCGGCATGAGCTAAATGACCCATTCCTATTGAGAAAATATCACCATCACCAGAGATAATAATAGGTTTCATTTCTGGCTTGGCTATTTCAACTCCTGAAGCGAAAGGAATGGCTCTTCCATGAATAGAATGAAATCCATCCAAATTTACATAACCACTTACTCTTCCAGAGCAACCAATACCACTTGCAACAAAGAGATTATCATGAGGAATATCATTGTATTTTGTTATTGCTTCAAGGAAAGCATGAATAGTTGTTCCTATTCCGCATCCAGGACAATAAATGGTTGGTATTGCACCTTTACGTAATAAGCCATCATGTGGATGTTTAAACTGTTTTGTTGGATCAGTTACCAGTGTGCTTCTATCTATTTCATTATTTTCAGCTGTCATTTTTATTCCTCACTTCTTTTTTTTCTTACTTTTCTCCCTAATTGCTTCTAAAATTTTCTTGGGTTCAGGAGGAGTTCCACCTATTCTTTTTACAAGAGTACATTCTTTCTTGGAGTATCTTTCTACTGGCCAAATTAATTGCCCCATACTCATTTCCGCAACAATAAATTCTGCTTGTTTAGCTAATTCTATAATTCGTTCTTTTGGGAATGGCCAAACAGTGATTGGACGAAATAGACCGACTTTTATTCCTTCACTTCTTGCTTCCAAAACAGCTTCCATTGCAGCTCTTGCAGTTATTCCTGTTGCTACTACAATTATTTCTGCATCATCAATTTCATATTCGTGTGTTTTTGGGAAGAGATGTTTACCTAATTCTACTTTCTTGAAAAGTCGTTCTATCAATTCAATATGTAAATCCTCATCCAATAATGGTAAACCTTGATCTGTATGAGTTAAACCTGTTCCAAATATTTTGTAACCTTCACCAAAATGAGCCATAGGAGGAACTAAATCATCTTGACCTGTTACATCAAATTGCTTAAAAGTCGTTTTATCAGTTCCTGGAGGAGGTGTTTTCCTATCAATAACCTTAATATCTTCCTCTTTAGGGATATTGATTTCTTCCATCATACGTCCAACTTCACCATCTAGAAGGAGGATAACTGGAGATCGCAAACTTTCAGATATATTGAAACTTGCTATTGTTAAATCAAAACATTCCTGAACTGACCATGGTGTAAGAGCTATCGCGGAATAATCTCCATGAGAACCAAATTGAGCTTGCATAAAGTCTCCTTGTGCAGAGAATGTTGGTAATCCTGTTGATGGACCACCTCGTTGAACATTGACTATTACCATTGGTGTTTCTGTCATATAAGCTAAACCAATACCTTCCTGTTTGAGAGAAAAACCGGGACCTGAAGTAGCAGTCATTACTTTGGAACCAGCCCATGAAGCACCAATACACATGTTAACAGAAGCTATTTCATCCTCTACGATAAAAGCTGCTTTTCCACCTACTGCGGGTAACCGTGCACTTACATATTCAACAATTTCAGATGCAGGTGAAATCGGATAAGCAAAAAATTCAGCTATTCCACTTGCTATCGCTCCTTCCACGATTGCCCAATTTCCATTTGCAAAATGCTTTCCTGTTAAAATTTTATCTTGTTTATAAACGCCCATGACTAAAACCCTGTTTAATTTTTTAAATGGAAGCTTCCTCTTTTGTTTTTTCTACTGTATCACTATCATTAATATATATAGCAAAATCTGGACACATGCGTTCACACATATAGCATTTGATACAATCTTTCATTCGCAGCATTTTCGCTACACGCCAACCTTTATCATTGAATTCCTCAGAAAATCCTAAGCAATTTTTGGGACAAAAATCTATACATAATCCACAACCTTTGCATCGGCTTTCATCGGTTATTATATAATGTTTTTTTATTGGATGTTGATGTACTTCCATTGCGATACCTTCAATGTTCAATCAAACCAAATCTTCTAAGTTATCATTTTATTAATTTATCTTTATGTTAAAGAAATTCATCACTAGTTATCATTTAAGTTTTTTCAAAAAACTTTAAGTCAGAGTAGACTATTTATTCAGATACAATTAAATAATGAAGGAAAGGGAAAGATTCTAAAGTAATTTTATAATAATAACTATATTCATCACCCAATTTATTTTGGTGATCTTGTTTATGGATGAAATAGAAAAGAAATCTAAGAATAATCAAAAGAAACGTCCTTTAATTGATGGTATAATAGGCGTAGAGGGAATAAGTGACGTAGAAGAAAAAAAACAGAAAATAGAAGAAAAACGTGCTTCTGAGTATGAGGTCGATGATGAGGAAAAGAAGCAAATTTTACTGGAAATAGAAAAAGGGATTAATATTAACTTGGAATCAAAAGACATTCTTTATTTTCTATTATTGCAATTTATACCTTTAATTATTCTTGGTTGTGCACTATTTATCCCAGGATTATATTATCTTATCAAAAAAACGCCCGATTTGAAAGGATTATTTATTATATTAATTATCCTTGGTTCGGTAGCTTTTATTTATAGTGTAATTCGTCTTTTAGCTACTATTACCTATCAAATAAAGATAACTAACACAGAACTAAAATGGCATGGTATTGCTAAATGGTTCACAATTGAAAATATAGGACTAACTAGTGTTAAAGTAACAAAAAGCTTTTACTTTTATTTGATAAAAGTAGGAGGAATTATCCGTATTGGTGTAGAAGCTATTTGTGTTTATTCTGATAAAAAGGAGAATTGGATCAGAGCATATCCACTACGGAAATCACGAGGGGATCAACTAGTGAAAATTATCACTTGTTGGCTTGAATTGACCAAACCATTAAGTACTGAAACTTCTTAGAAATAATATAGAAATATCTTGAGGGTATTAATTGTCAGAGATTGTTCATTGGTTAAAAACAGGTCTGAGAGGAGCTCGAGCAGAATTCAATGATAGTGATCTTCTAACAACTTTACTTTTACTTGATGAAGAACCTATGGGACGATACAAACTTCAATCAATGTTAGGATTAACAGATAGCAACACAAAATCATTGTTAAATTATTGCAAAAAAAGAAATTTATTGGAAATCACCTCTACTCGTGAAGGACACAACCCTACTACAAAAGGAAAAAATATTATTAGTTTAATAAAAACAAAAATACAGCAATATGATTCTTTAGATTACCAGATTTTTCCAAATTTATCTCATTATTTTGTTTTACTATATGATAATCAATCAAATACTAAAAAAAATAATTTTGAAAGAATTTTATTACCATCCTGGAAATTTAGAGATATATCTATAGCTTACGGGGCTGAAGCAATTTTACTTCTTACTGTGAATGAAAATCAAAAACTTGATTTCCCTGAAAAGGATATGAATCTAACACAGTATTTTCCCAGTTTGGAGGATTATTTTTTTAGAAAAATCAATCTAAGTATCCCATCAAATAGTGTTATTTTAGTCACCGCAGCAAAAACAATTGATGTTGCAAGAAAAGCTGCTCTTATAACTGCATTGTATGCTTTTAAGGGATTAATGGAAAAAATTCATTCTTTAATTTAATTTAAAGACTAAAAATTATTTTTACTTACTACTTTTCTTTTACTTGTAATGAAAAACTTGATAAGTAAGAGCAAACTGAGCATTCTATACAATTTTGATTTTAAATAATCCTTATCAGTATGCAATCTCAATATGGCGGTATAACAATGCCTAGAAAAAATCAAAAATTAAAAAAGATAGACATTGAAACTAGCTTAAAAGAAGCAGGACCTGATGTAGCTTACCATGCAATGGACACTGGTGAAGTTATAGAAGCTGTCAATACTGACCCAATAAGAGGATTGACTTACGAAGAGGTTCAAAGACGAGCTGAAATATATGGTCAAAATCTCTTGGTTGAAAAAGGCAAGAAACATCCGATAGTATTGTTTTTTGGTCAATTCTTTGATGTGCTTATAGGTTTGCTTATTGTAGCTGCAATTGTATCAATTGCAGTAAATGAGCATTATGCTTGGAATGAATTTGGGCGATATATTGAATCCGTTGTTATTTTCGCGATAATTTTCATAAATGCAATAATTGGTTTTGTTCAAGAGTATCAAGCAGAAAAATCCCTTGAAGAGCTTAAAAAAATGGTAAGCAAAGAAGTGAGGGTAATTCGTGATAACGATGAACATGTCATTAATTCTCAAGATTTAACAGTTGGAGATATAGTAATTATTGAAGCAGGTGAAAAAGTTCCAGCTGATATGCGACTTCTTGAATCTACTAGCTTGAAAGTTGATGAAAGCTCCTTAACAGGAGAATCCATCAGTTTAAGTAAAGATTCAAAACAAATAATTGAATTGAAAGCAGTTGTTGGTGACCGAAGAAATATGTTATTTATGGGCACCACAGTGACTTATGGTCGTGCTAAAGCAGTTGTTGTTGATATCGGTATGGAAACTGAGATGGGTAAAATAGCTGCTTTAATGCAAAGTGAAAAAGAAGAGCAAACACCTCTTCAAAAGAATCTAGACAAACTTGGAAAGGTTCTTGGTTTAACAATATTAATTATTTGTGCAGTCGTTTTTGCTACTGTTATAATCAAACATTATATTGAATTTCACAATTTTGAAGGAGTAGCTGATGCATTAGAAACAGCACTTGCTTTGGCTGTTTCAGCAGTTCCAGAAGGATTACCTGCTGCTATTACTCTTACCTATGCTATTGGTGTAAGATTAATGGCAAAAAGGAACGCTATTGTTTCAAGACTACCAGCTGTTGAAACTTTAGGAGTAGTTGATGTTATCTGCAGTGATAAAACAGGCACGCTTACTAAAAATGAAATGACCGTAACTGAAATTCAAACTATAAATCACAAAATCGAAGTAACTGGGGCTGGTTACTACCCAGAAGGTCAATTTTTAGAAAAAGGGAATGTAATTGATCCTTTAGAAGACATAGACCTTTCTAGGATTTTAAGAACGTCAATTCTATGTAATAACTCAACCTTACACTATAACAAAGAGACTAAAGAAGTAGAAGTTATTGGTGATCCAACAGAAGTCTCCTTAGTGGTTTTAGCTCGAAAAGGAGGATTTTTTGAAGATAGTAATTTTAAGAGAGAATTAGAAATCTTTTTCGATTCGCAAAGAAAACGAATGACTACAGTTAATAGACAATTAAATGCTGTTGAATTTGAGGAAGATTTGATAGCTTATTCGAAAGGTTCTCCTCAAATAATCATCGATCGATGTAATTTTGCATCATTTGATGGAGTGGTAATGCCTTTAAAAGATGATGTTAAAGACAGGATTCTTGAAATTAATGATGAAATGTCTTCAAGAGCTCTTCGTGTATTAGCATTAGCTTACAAACCTGTAGATGAACGTTTGATTAATGTGGACGTTGATGAATTTCTTTCACAGCAAGAAAATGAAATTGAGGCAGATCTAGTTTTTCTTGGCTTAGTAGGTATGATAGATCCTGCCAGACCAGAAGTTAAAGACGCTCTACAAAAATGTAAAACAGCGGGTATTGATGCAATTATGATTACTGGTGATCAAAAGATAACTGCTGAAGCAATTGCTAAAACCATTGGACTAGTCGAAGGAGATAAATGGTCAACAATCACTGGAACCGAATTAGAAGAAATGTCTAATGAGGAATTATTAGATATTATTGAAGATGTAAAGATCTTTGCTCGAGTAAGTCCTGAACACAAACATAGAATTGTTAGTGCATTTCAAGAAAAAGGTCATACTGTAGCAGCAACTGGTGATGGAGTCAACGATGCACCAGCAATTAAAAAAGCTGAAATTGGAGTAGCAATGGGTATTCAAGGAACAGACGTTACTCGAGAAGCAGCTCAGATGGTTTTAGCAGATGATAATTTTGCAACCATTGTAGAAGCAGTAGAACGTGGTCGAACAATTTTCCAAAATATGCTTAAATTCATTAGATATCTTATAGCTTCTAATTTTGATGAAATCTTAGTTGTTTTTGTAGCAGTTGTTTTTCTTGGATTAAAATCTCCTTTCACAGCAATACAAATCCTATGGATCAACCTAGTGACTGATGGTCTACCAGCTATTGCTCTAAGCATGGATCCACCTTTTGCTGATATAATGCGAGAACCTCCACGAAAGAAAAATGCAGGATTTATGAAAGATATTTATATCTTCTCAATCATTGCAGGAATATTAGCATTTATGGCAGGAATGACAGCATTCGTACCAATAGCTTATGTTGCGGAAGCAAATGATATAGACTTAACTGTTTTTACTACACCAGCAGATCAACTAGCTGCTGTTGATGCTAACTTGGCTCAATTACCAGAATGGGTAAAGAATTTTGCTCTTGATTTCACCAATGCTAATGGATTGAATATCTATGATCCTGCATGTAATGTTGAATCAGTTGATCAATGGTATGCTTATGCTCGATCTCTAAACTTCACTACTTCAATAGTCTTTGAGATGTTCAATGTCTTTATTACTCGCTCTGGTTTCGAACGCACAACACTGAGAATGAATCCTTTCAATAATTTGTGGATAATAGCTTCAATAGTAGTTGCTATGGGACTACAGATGATAGCAATTTATGTTCCAATGAGTCCAGCACATGGAGTCCATAATACAATATTTGATAGTATGCCAATGATTGCTGCTGCTTGGGGACTGATAATGATGATCTGTATAGTTTCAGCAGCTGTTATGGAGCTGAGTAAATTCTTGCTAGGAAAATAGGTTTTAAAGGAATGGATAGGTCATCCCAAAAAGAGCAAAAGAAATAGAAAAGAAACAAAGGAAGCAGCATATTAAGCTGCTTTAATTCTTCTTTTTTTAATTTAATATCCTCTATCTATATCTATCAAATTCATAGGTTCTTTTCCCTGATAGATTCTTAATATATTTTCTATTACATCTTTCCAATGAGCTCGTTCATAGCTATTAAGCAAATGACCTGCCCGATGTGGACTTAATACAACATTATCAAATTCATGAATTGGATAAATTGATGGATAGTGTTTACTACTCGTATCAGTTTCTCCATTTGATTTTCTTGGTGGAGTACTTCTAGGTGGATAATGCCATTGTGGGTCTAATCCTGCAGCAAATATTTTCCCACTTTTAACTGCTTCATAAAATGCTTCCTCATCTATTGTTTCACCACGACCTACATTAACAATTATTACCCCGGTTTTCATCTGTTCAAATTGCTCTTTCCCAAGGAAATTTTTGGTTTCATTTGTTAAAGGTAATGAATTTAGGATGATATCTGATTTTTCAAGAAACGATTGTAGATCAGTATAAGGGAATATTTCAGAGACGAGATTCTTTTGTTGGTCTGTTGTTTTGGTTGGTATTCTTCTACAAGCAATTAATTTCACATCAAATCCTTGTAATAATTTCGCACATTCTGTTCCTATCGCTCCAAAACCTAAAAGTCCGATTGTTTTTCCAGTAATATTTATTGAGGGATAATCTCTAAATCTTGAGCTCCAATCTCCTTCTCGCATTAACCTATCGTGATGAATAATGTTCTTAGCAGCTGTTAGTAAGAGAGCAATACCAAATTCAGCAATTGTTCTTGCATTTCCATGACTATTAGCAACTGGTATGTTATATTTTTTAACTAAACTTAAATCCAGTCTGTCTACACCAGTCCAGGGTATGAAGATTAATTTTAATTTACCACCAGCTTCAGGTCTTGCTTTTGATAAGATTTCTTCAGTTACATAAGGACCCATCAATACTTCTGCTGTTTTCGTTTCTTCAATAATTTCTGGATCTTCATTAGGTGATGATGGGAAAGATCCTTCTTCTCGAATTCTAGCAACAACTTTAATATCTTTTGGCAAATTTTCTATCAAATAATTATATGCATCCCGTGCTAGGGGATAAAGAAAAACAACTTTCATTTTTATCAAACAATTAACCTATTATCTCCTATTTAATAAATTTCTATTAGAATCTAATAATAGGTGCTAGATAAAAGAATAAAAGAAAAATAAAAACCGCGTCATTAAACGCGGAGTTTTTTAATAATAATTGTCGTAACTTTCTTTGTCCTTCTTCTTTCTGGTGATTGCGCCACCAATCATACCTGAGAAGAAGCTCAAAATAGCAGCTGTTCCACCGAAAATTGCTGAAACAATCAATGCAAAGTAAATAAATTTACTACTTGCAAAAGCTTCAATTTCTGTTGGAGTAGGAGCATTTAACACAATCCAATCATGAATCATATTATAAAAATCAGGATTTGTTGAACTATCTATACCTAGCTTTCCTAGGAAAGCTGTAACTAATGCATCTATATCAACTGGATAAGTAGATACAAGATCTAATAATTGATTTTTGTAGTAGAAATAGCCAAAGGCTAATAAACCACCAAAAACAATTACTCCAGAGATTATACCTGCTAATGCACCAGCACCAACACCTTTTGCGATTAATCCGCCAACGAAACCACCAATAAGGGTTCCACCGCCAGCAATTAAAATTAAGGCCCACCATGGAACTAAAGTTCCTAAAAAGGTGATGCCAATTACAGCACCGCTGCTAATTACTCCACCGATTAAGGCTCCAAGTAATATACTGCCGAAAGACATAGTGTATACACCATTTATATTTAGAGATAACTCTAGAAATAATTAGTAGTTATATATTAAAAACCTTTCATTTCAATAAAATTTTGATTTAATAAAAACACCAAAAAATTGAGAAAAAAGGGATTTTTGTGGCCCTTTATTCTTCTTTTTTGATTTCTACGTTTACTGGAATACCAGCTTTTTCGTATAAAACACCAACTGGACATGTCTTTAAAGTCATTTCTAGACATTTTTCTAGTTTATCCAATGGTTCTTCTGATTTTATTTTAACAATAGCTTTTACGGAGGCAATGGTTGGATCTTCTGGTCCCTTTTCAGCATCAAGAGCAACAGTTAAACTGGTAAATGTTAGTCTCATTTTCTTAGCCATTAAAGCATAAATTGTTCCGATGCAACCTGATAAGCTCATTACAGCAAATTCTAAAGCTGTTGGAGCGGTATCATCGCCTTCATTTTTTGGTGGTAAATCCATTACAACTGCGTGGGTTCTACCATTATCTGCTATACCTTGAAAATTGTTTACCCATCTATATGTAGATTTCATATACAAATCCTCCAATTTACTTGGACAAAAAAATCCGTCCTTATTTTCATTAAATAAATATTATGGAATATGTGTTATTTGATTTTTAATAAAAACTGCTAATTGGAAGCTAGCTTCATCAATTTCTATTATTTAACAGTTATTTCATAAAAAAATAATTAAAGTCTAATCCTAATATACATTCAATAAAATATTTAACTTAATAGGGGGATATAGAAATATTATGACAGCACAAACAGAAACTAAAACAAGAACAAAAGCAGGAATCATTACAGCAATTGCTTACACATCTGCTTTCACAGGTTTGCTATTGGTTATAGCAATCGCTTTAATAGTTTTATTTGATATAGGGTTTAACAATCTATCATCAATTGATTTTACCAGTCTACCTATTTTATTTACCGGTTTATTCCTTACAGGCTGTGGTTTGGCTTTTCTTGGGATTTTAGCATTAATTGTTGCTGTTGTTGTAGACGCTTCTAAGACTCGTAAGAAAAAAGTTGTTGTAAAGAAAGAAAGCAAAATAATCTCAAAAGAATTAAAAGAGGAGACTGTTGAAGAAGTTATCGAAGAAGAAATTATTGAAGATATTTCTGAAGAAAGGGAAGAGGAAGCTGTTGAGGAAATTATAGAAGAAGAGGAAAAGGAGGAGGAAATCGAAGACTCAATAGAAGAGGAGGAGGAGGATGAAGAAGAAGAAATCCAAGTTGAAGAGGAAGAAGAAATAGCTGATGAAGCAACTGAAGATCTTGATGAAGTAAATGAAGATTCTGGATTTACTGAAGAACAAGAAGATGAATTAATATTAGAAGGAGAAAAAGAAGAACCATCTGAAGAGATAGAGGAAGAAGGGGGAGAAGAAGAAAAAGAAATTCATGAATCAATACCTTCAAATGAAGATTAATTATCTATGTAAATTCTTCTTATGTTTTCATTTTTTAATTTCTAAAACGATATTATGATTTAATAATAATCTAAAGGATAAAAAACAAGAATGTTTTACTATTAAAGTAATATATTAATTGTAATGTAGGTTTTCCACGATGACTAAAGAAAGTAGGTATTCACTTCATACATCTAACAAATTCATTTATCAATGGTTAATTATTGTACTACTATTCAATTTGAGCATCTTTACAATAATTTATTTTGTAATTACACCTTTATTTAGCTCTACTGGTAATCCTGAATTCTATTCTAAATTAACTTGGGGTATTTTTACAATATTTATGTTTATTCTTTTTGCAATTATTTTTATGATCGCTAATGGACCTAGATATTGGATTGATAATAACTATATTGAAATTTGGTCCATCTATCGACCGAAAAGAAGAGCTCAAATAGATTATAGTGAAATAGTTGATATAAAAATCCAAAGGTCCCCCCTTATTGGTACAGCTTTTAATTTTGGAACACTAGTATTGTTCAGCTATAATGAAAAAACTGGAAAAAGAAAAATAGCTGCAAGATTGATCGGTATTGATTTTCCCAATGAGGTTTATCTTGACCTTATCAACAAATGTCAGATTGAAATTAATGATACGAAATTAGTCATTTAAATCATTTATTTTCTTCTTCATTTCTTTATTTACTCGTCTAGCTCTCATTCTATTAAGAAAGAACATGGGAACTGTAACAGCTATAAGAACAGCAAAAACTATGCCAATATTCCTTATTAATGGACCACCATAATTTATTGAGGTATTAGTTAGTCTAATCTCATCTGACCAAAGACCACTTACAAATCTGATCCTATATATGACATCATATGAACCATATCGAATATCTCTCCACATACAATGAAGATTTCCTACATTATCAGCTTTTATTAATGGATCAAGGGTACTACAAATCACTAAAGATACCTTTTCACCAGCCTGCCAACCAGAATTTGAACGATGACGTATATCAACGCCAATGTGATTCAGGTATTGTTCTTTTATTTCATATGCAAGCCAAAGATTATTCTCTTTATCAAGGGTTACTGTAGGATTTTCTGCATCAGATTCTGATCCAGGTGGACGTTCTGTAGGAATATAAGGAGCAACATCAAGTATATCTGACCAATTTCCAGTAGAATATTTTTTAGCAGTATTGATGTTAATAGTGCCATATTCTGTACCTGGATTGATTTTTGTGTAATTAGTCCAAAAAACGTTAATCAATCCTTGACTATCTTGAATAATTACCGGAAATTTACAACGATTGAATCCATCAGTAAGATATTCAATTGGACTCAAAGTATTATTTTCATAAAGGATACGATAAAGTATTCGCTCAAAATTTGTTTCTCCTTCTGCCCAAACAAAATGCGTGTTATTTTCATTATCAATAATGAATTTCATATTGAGACAATAAGAACCAGAGTTACTAGTTATTCGACTATAATTATACAATTGTTGAGTAGTAATATTATAATACATAGAATAGAAATTAAAGGAACCTTCATGGTCATCCTTCCAGACAAAAAAGAAAGCATCTTTGTCAGGAATCTTTTCCATGAGGGGACTGCTAATTGAAATTGATTCATTTGAAAAAAGTATTTGAGATTCCCATTTATTGGTTGAAAGCTCTTTGGAATAAAGCATAACTCCTGCGGTATCACCTTTTTCATATGGAAAAGTGCACCAAATTCTATCAGTGGTAATTTCCATTGATGGTTGCCCAAAAATTACTAAAGAATTATTTTCTTCCAAGATTATTTGTTGTGTTAAGTTCCACTGATAATCTGAGTCTGACTGTACATAAATTAGTTTATTATAATTTACTTGTTGTTCATTGTAAATTAAATGGAGATTATTTACTGCGTCATAATCAAATGTAAAAGATGAAACAAATTTTGGATCTTCATCAGCATTTGTTTGAGGGATTACATCTAAGGGCATTACCATATTAGTTTCTAAACTATCTCTATCAAAATTGGTACTTTTAACAGATATAAAAAAGGACAAATTAAACATAAAACAAATAATCAGAAAAGAAATTATTTTATAATGACTTTTTAGTTTTCCCAAGTCTATCAGCTCTCAGATTATACTTTAATACTATTTTACGATTTAATAATTTACATTTATATTTGAGAAATACAAAATCAAACAAAAATAACCAAGAATTAATTTTTTCAGTAATCAACATTATGCCACATAAGAAACCTTATTATAGAAAATTGAACCTTTTTTTGTTATTCATTTATGA
>JAEORM010000090.1 GCA_016840905.1 Candidatus Gerdarchaeota archaeon
AAGAAGAAACATTTGCCTGTGAAAGATTAGCCATCAAACGAGCAAATCGAGGTTCGAGCGTTCCGGGCTTAAAAAATGGTCTAAGATCAGGTCGTCTTGGTTCAAATGAGCCACTTTCTTTTTCAAAAAGCATTTTACCAAAAAGATACTGATCATCAACAAATAGCAGTATAAAGGTTACATTAGGATTTTTCATGCTAGCTTTAATTTTTCCTTCAAACTGTAAGGTGATACTATTACCAATTGCTCTTTCTAGTTTTTCTGAAATATGTTGATTCGATGCTTTCTGTATTCTATAAACTCGTACAAGGAAAGTGTTGTTATTAAGGAGGTGGTCTTGAAAGTCCACTTCAGCAGAAATTTCATCAGCAATTTCAGTAACTGTTTTTGATTTGACATTTGATTGCAATAAAAGTTTGACAGAACGTTTGCAATAAGCAGCTCTTTGGATTACTCGTAAAGCTTGTTGTTCTGAACAATCATTAACTAAGCAACCAGTATATCGTTTGCTGTTTTGACAAACTATCCCTTCACTTTTGAAAATTGAAATCAATTCATGTGTTGGTAGTTCCTCATGTAATCCTGATAATTGAAAAAAATATAGTGATTTATCCAGCATCTTAGCATTTTCTATTTTCAAAAGCTATCCGATCCATCAAATCATTTTTGGAGTTCTTTATAGATCAAAGGAGCAACAGGTATTTTGGAATATTCAGATGGGAGACTATCTGTTCCTACTAATTCTTTAGCACCAGCAGCAAATATTCGTTTATCAGCATCATTTGTTATCATCATATGTGTGCTGGCAACATACACATTCCTAACATTCATATCATGTAATGCTGCTACTGATTTGGTAATAGTTCCTCCTGTGCGTATTACCTCATCGGCAATTATTACATCTCGATCTTTCACTGGAAGTTCATGAGGTATGAGTTTTGTTTCTCCACTAACAGGATCTCTTTTCTTTTCAAAGAAATCTGTTTCTGCTCCAAGTACTTTACCAATAATCGAAACCCGTTCTTTTGCCCCGAAATCAGGAGCCAGGACTAATGGGTCATTTAAATTCATTTTCTTATAATATTCTCCAAAAGCTGGCATAGCAGAGAAATTGTGATAGTATTTTTCACGCCCTTTTAGAACTTCAGTATTATGTATATCTATTACCATCAATTTCTTAGCAGGAGTTGCTTCTATCATCTTAAAAATATTGAAAATACTAATAACTTCACCATCTAAAATTCGACGGTCCTTTGCACTATAAGCAAGATAAGGAGTGATTAGTGTTATTTCTTTTGCACCAAATTCTTTTGCAGTATAAGCTATTTGTAAAAGACTGAGAAAATTGGAATCTTGTGGTCTGGTTATTGATTGAACAATTAGTGTTTTTGCATCACATGATTCACTTGAGAATATCAAATCCCTTTCTCCATCTGGAAAGAATTTATGTTGAATTTCTATATGAGTCGCATTCAATAAATCAGCTAATTGTTTACCTATCATAGGTTGGCCAGGACCAGAAATAACTGTTGTCATAGGATTCTACCAAGATTTTTTCTGTGATTTTTTCTATAATTTAACTACTTAAATTTAATTGATAATTTTTTCTAAGGTATTTCTAAAGGTAAATTTCTTATTCAAGGGTCTTTGGTTTGTAAAGAATTATTGTTTTACCTCTTTTCTCTACTAATTGTGATTTGGTTTCTTTAGTGATCTTTTGTATATCTACTTCCAAATCTTCTGTGATAAAATTAGTTAGAAATTTAACCTTAATTAGATGATGCATTGCTAATTGATCGGTTATTGCTTTGAATACTGCTTGGGTTAGACCATTCTTACCAATTTGTACTTTAGCATTTTCATTACGAACTTCCTTTAAGCTCTCTTTTAGCTTGCTTTTTAAACTAGCACTCAAGATTCTTTCCTCCAAGAATACTTTCAGTATGATTGCTTTCTGGTCAAAAGAATTCCTAATAATAAATGTGCTTCTTTATTTGAATTAATTTAAAATTAGAAAAAGTGTGGGGATAAGTGGTACCAATTGTTCATAAACAACTGTTGCTTTTTTGTTTAATTCCTTTTGGTACCACCAGAGTCTAAGAAGGTCTTTCGAGTTGTTTCGGATCAAGGGTTTGTGATTCTAAGGTAGTAATATCAGGAGTTGGGAGGTATTTCATACT
>JAEORM010000091.1 GCA_016840905.1 Candidatus Gerdarchaeota archaeon
ACCTCTAACATACATACCAAATAATTATTTTGATATACCTTTAATAGGCTCAATATATTTTGGGGTAATAGATAGAGGGACTAGTCTACTGCAATTGAGATCAATTACAGGTTGTCCATTAAACTGTCCTTTTTGTTCAGTAGATGAAGGTCCTGTTTCAAAAACAAAATTAAGGGATTTTATTGTTGATACTGACTATTTAGTTAATAGTTATAATTATGTTGTAAAAGAAAAGAATCTAAAACAGGCTGAAGCTCATTTAGACGGACAAGGCGAACCAATGGCATACCCATATTTACCTGAATTGATTCAGAAGCTTTGGTTAAATGAATCAACTAAAATTATATCAATCCAAACGAATGGCTGGTTTTTGACAGAAAAATTAATTGATGAATTGGCAGAAGTAAATCTATCAAGAATTAATTTATCAATTAATGCTATTGATTTAAAATTAGGAAAACATCTTGCTGGTCGAGGAGATTATCCACTCGAGAAGATTCTTGGATTGGCTGAATATATTGTAAATTCTGGCATTTCATTATTAATCGCACCAATATGGATCCCTGAAATAAATGATGTTGATATCGAAAAAATAATTGAGTTTTCTAGTAGAATTAATTCAAAAGAAAGGTATTTTCCTACATTAGGTATACAAAATTATCTTGTTCATAACGAAGGAAGGAATATCAAAGGACTTAAACAAAAAAATTTTGATGAATTTTATGGACAATTAAGAGAATACGAAAAGAAATACAATATACAAAATCTTGTATTGAAACAGCAGATGTTTAGAACCCAACACTCAAAAATGATATCAAACCCAATGAAGGTTAATGAAATTGTTATTGGTGAAATTGTTCTACAAGGGCGATTAGAAGATGAAGTTATTGCCAAAGCTAAAAATCGGTTAATTCATGTATCAAATGCATCAAATCTATCAATTGGGAAAAAAGTTAAACTACGTATAATTAGAAATCGTCATAATATCTTTTTTGCAATACCTGTATGATGGACTAATTTATTGGGAAACGTAAAAGGGCTATTTTTCCACCAAATTTTTCCACTTGCTTTCCTGCTTGATGGTTTTCACTCATAATGACAATTTTTCCACCATTTTTTTGGACTAAACTAAGTAAATCATCTAATTGTTTTCTTTTGTCTTTTTCTTTCAATCGCAATTGATTATCTACCATTAGAAGTGTTTCTACCGCACCAAATTCCACTGCTTGTTTTATAGCTTCATCACCATAAGCAACTGTTCTTGTATTTTTGCCAAGTCGGCTCATAAATTCTTCTAGATAAACAGCATCAAGGTTTGCTTGTTCTTCTTCCATTATTTTTCCAAGAATGTTCTTACTGATAATCTCACTAATTGCGCTTGGTCCTCCACAGCTAGCTGTTTCCATAATGATTTTTTCTAACGGTATTTTATTCTCATTTTTTCTATTTTTCAAATATTGATAATAATTATCTTTTGTGAAACCTGGTCCAGCTAAAACCATTGATTTTGCATCCTGGAATTGGGTTGTATAAGCATCCTCTATAGCGAATGTTATTTTTGCGAAAAATTTCATTATCATTTCAGTTCGTATTTTTTCTTTTGTACCTGCTTTTTTAGGTATTCGCTCTTTAAAATGCACAATAATACTAGTTGAAAAAGCACTTACAGCAGCAATTGTTGCTTCACTATCATCTATTGCAACAATTAGTACTTTTGCCGTAGTAGTTTTTTTGACAGCATCTTCAATGCGGCTAACTTCTGCTTTGGACCAAGATTCCTTATAAATTGTTAATAAGGTACCTATTTCGACATTGAAGGTATGATATGTTCCATATGAAATTAGATCATCAGGTCCTTCTGTTATTTTCCCCTTAATTCTTAATCGATTAGCAAATTCATGGAATTTAACCTCTTCAACTTCAAGAGTTAAAACCATCGGAACTCTATCTCCTTTATCACTTTTACCCATATCATCTTCTTGTCTTACTCTTCTATAGGTTCTGGTTTTCACTAGATCATTGGGGAGAATTATATTATAAAGTACATAGAGATCATCTGTTGTTTCAGGAATTAAAGTAACAAATCCATTGATATATTTACGCGATTTAATATTCACAGCCAATTACCTACAAGATTCAACTCTACTTTGATTTCCTAACTACATATAAATAGCTATTACAATTTGATATTTCTTATTATAGCTAAAAAAAAGATTTAGAAACTTTCTAATATAGCTTCAACTCGTCCAGCAAAATCTTTCATTAAACGATATCTTAGAGTTGATCTATCTGTTTCTTCTTTTATTAATATAACAATTGAATTTTCACTTTTAGTTTTGAAAACTAGAAAGAATCCATTTATCCCTTCGAGCATTACTCCTATTGGATCACCAATTTGATAATGATTGGTTGTCATTTTTACTAAAGAGAAGAATTCTCTAACATAAGAACTAGTAAATTCTGTATCAACTTTTATTGAAGACCATTTTAATACTAATAATCCAGAAGGTTCTATAACGATAACTGATTCTACGCCAGGATTTAAGGCATGTAAAACATTACATTCTTTTTCAAATCGAACATCTATAGATTGACTCAATATTCATTCCTCTCGAACTATAATCATTGTATTTAATCCTAAAGCTAGAATTATCTGTTTTAAACAAAAGGATTTCTATATATTACTTTATCCATTCGACTAAAAAGCTAGTAAAATAAAAATAAATAGAAAATAAAAGAGTTAATAAAAAAATGAATAAAATCGTTAGCTAGTCCCATAGAACCTATAGGTGATTAGTTAAACGATTATCCACAACCGGTGCAACCTGAACAGCTGCTGCACATAGACATGCTTTTAACATATTCTTCATAACATTCTTTGTGAACAGTAAGTGTTTGATTGTCAGTAGTGTAAACCTCAAGGGTATCTTGGCCATCACTTATATCTTTATTGCATAATATACAAACCATAGTAGATCACTACCTAATAGATATGATATTTTCATCTAAAAACTTATCATTTATAAATTAAAGCAAAAGTTGGTTAAAACAATAGAAATAAAAGCTACAAGAAAAAATGGTAAAACCTGACTGACACATAGGGGTATCAGTCAGGATTTGATCCCCGGAAATTTTAACTGCCGTACTTTTCCCCAAGAGATTCGACGGTTGATTTGCTGTTTACTCAATCATTTGGAAATGATTGGGCCATATTTAAATAATATACAAAACAAATTTATTAGTTGTTGTTCTACAAAGTGTTTTTAAAACAATCCCTTAGAACCCTTCTTTTTCAATTTTAGGGTTTTAAAACTATTCTTTTTTTTGGTTGCTTTTAATCGAAACTTTAAATAATAACCAAGGAGTTGTTTTTTTAGAAATTTGTGACATAAATATTATTCCGTCTTTTTTCGGAATATCAATAATTTCTTTAAATAATAAATAGAGGAAAGGTTGAAAATTTGACAATAAATGAGAATTTTTTCACTCAATTAGAAACTCAACTTTTTAATAAAATAAAATTTATAGAAAATTTTGGTATTTCAACCAAATATCTTCCTAAAAGAGTCGAACCTGGCATTGGTTCAGAATTAAATCTTGAAAGTAAATGGAGTAAATTTCTAGGAGAGACACTTTTTATTAATCAAAATCTGTTACAGAATAAAACTTATCGAGAAGCTATTTTATGGAGGGAAGCTCTTTTTTTATTTGTTCAACCTTTAATGAGAGATTCATGGTGGATTCGTATATTAGCGAATGCTTTCCCTCTAACTGTAAAATTAAGTACCTCTGAACAGAATGCTTGGATGCAGCTTTGGTCAGATGTTTCTGAAGAACATAAAGGTATAATTGATAAAATCCTTACAATAGTTGCTTCAGCTGGCTCAGAAGGGCTAATTAAGATTCTAAAACAAAGTCTGTATCATATATTAATGAAATATGAAGATAATGTTAAACTGGGAATTAAGGGAATTAAGATTTCTGAATTGGATCCACATGAATTTGAAATTATTATTACTAATATTCAAAATGAATCGATTACTATTTCAAAAAGCACAATTGATATTATGGAAATTGTACTAATAAAGCAAACTATTAGTCCTTCTGTTATAAGTCAATTCACTAATAAACATCCGACAACAATTGCTAAAATAATTAATAAATTATTAGCATTGAAAATTTTAAAACATGACTTCAGTATTGATTATTCAAAATGTGGTTTAACCCAATACATTGTTTTGCTGATTTGTACCAAAAGCCAAAGTGTTTTGTTCCAATCTATGCCTAAAAATCCCTTTTTATATTCACATAAATTTAATTGTCTAAATACTTGTGTAATTACCCAATATTATGTTGCACCAAAATCTGAATTATTTTATGAAAAGCTAGTTGAATATGGTAAGGAGTTAAAGCAAAATAATAAAATTGTTGATTTCTATGCTTTTGAAATAATTGATTCCTACAGAAGTTATTTATTCGAATATTTTGATACAAAAACAAAAAATCAAACGATTAATATTAATGATTTAGCTATCGAAAGTGGTTTGTTTGATCCTGAAAGTAATAAGATAAATCAAGATTCATCTTCATTAGGTAATATAATTGTTCCATCGAGAGCCATTAATTCAAAACAAGTTGAATTAGATTTAATTGATATAGATATACTAAATCAATTTCAATTAGGTACAAGTAATAGAAGAAATATTCAGAAGAATATTAACAAAGATATGAATGAAATAGTTCGTAGAATTAATGATTTATTTGAAAAAGAAATTTTATATGAAAACATAATTGCCTATTTACCTGAAAGTGCAGGTGAAATCATTTTTTATATTGAAGATAAACCAATGAATAAATCAGATAAATCTAACACTTCTTTGGTAGAAAGAATAACGAATTTTAGTTATTATTTACCAAATGTTTATCTAAGTAAAATTAAGGGAACTTTTAACGGAATTCTCTTATATTCTTATCTTCCTTATTCCACTGCATTACAATTAGCAGATTTCTTCAATTGGTTTCTACCAGCGAATAAGAATAATCAAATAATTTTAGGGCAATCTACCTTCCAAAAATATAGAGGAAAATTTGATGAATCACGATTTGATAATGGAAAATGGATCTTTTATGAGGATGATTTCTCTATTTAAATCATCTTGAATTTCTTTTTTCTTTAGGTAGATATTCTATTGTTTTGCCTGTTATAATTGTACCTTCTTCTAGCTCTAAAGATACTGGATCACCACATTTTTCTGGGCAACCACGTTCACATCTCGGTGTCCACCAATTGAATAAAGCTGGAGCAACATCATTTACCAAATAAAACATCATTTTTGCCATACGACGAATTTCCCATTGAGCACGGCTACAAATCCTAAAATTGAAGAAATTCCACAAGGTTCTTGTGTTCATTGATACGATAATGGCTGATTTTGTTGCGTTGGGTAAAAAGTACCTTGAATCTTCAAGTGCAATGCCAAGTTCATCTAGCTCTTTTCTCACCTTAATAGTTTCATTCAAGAAGTCATGTGCAATTTTTCGTGCTTTGGGATTTTCTAGTATTGAATCTGGAATTACTGCCCAATCCTTTTCGTTTGTTTCTAATGGATCTGCATATCTTTGACTTTCTTGGGAGTATGAAGCAATCCTATGTCTTACTAATTGATGTGTTGTAACTCTGCTAATACCGGTAATTCTAAAAGTGAAATTTACATGTTCAGCAACTGATTCATGACCTGAATCAACTACTCGTCTAACTAAATCTTGATTTACAGGTTCTGTTAAATTTATACTTTTATTCCCACGACACATTCGAATAGCAATTTCAGCTAATTTTTCGTTCGGATGATTTAGTAATTCCACTTTCATAATTTAACACCATATTTTAGTGACACATAAGCAAATGATACATGATATATTTAATAATCTATTGTATTATTTTAACTTCTGAATTTGTACATCAATTTGATTAAATTTAATTTCTTCTTTTTAATCTTAATGCCATATTTTCACAACTCGAAATACATAATCCACAACCTGAACATTTTTCTTTATCAAAAATTATTTTGTTATTTGCGATTACTAAAGCTCCAAAATAACATCTTTCAACACAAAGATGACAATTTTTACATAATTCTTCATTGTGAGTTGCAATAAAATTACTTGGAATGGCTACTCCATGAAAATTATATTCAATGGCATTTTTTAGCATGACACAACAACAAGGACAACAGCAGCATATAACATAAACATAATCTGAATTTGGAGATGTTAATAATTGATGAACTAATCCTCGTTTATTAGTATCATATAATAATTTCTCAATTTCATCATGTGAGCTACTTTTCAATGGGATTTTTTTACCCAATTCATCTAAATGTTTTGCTGTGCCAATATGAATACATGTCCAAAGAGGATTATCACAGTTATGATATTTGGTTCTACAATAACAATAACCGATACTAACAGCAGGCATTCTTCTAATGATATTTACAATTTCCTCAGTAGGAGCTACAAATGATGACCCTTCGATTTTAACATTCAGAGGAATGATCTTACTGCCATAGAAAAGGGTAAAATTTTTCATCATTCGCTTATGTGAACCTGGTTTAATATATTTATCAATAAAATAAATCCATTCCAACAAAGGTACCTCAATGAATGCGAGGATAGATCCAATAAATTTACCGATTTTAGGATACTTAGCGAGAAATAATATTATCCTCTGTAGGCTTGAAATTATTGGACCCATTTTATTTCACAAATTTTCTAGATAGTATTGTTAATCATTGAATTTCTTATTCATTATATCAAAATATCTTTCTTGGAAAAAGTCTATTGAGGTATTAATAATTTTATAGGCTTCCTCCCTATTTGCCCATCCCTCAACCTCAGTCTTTTTACCCTTTTCGAGTTTCTTATAATTCCTGAAAAATTCTTCAATTTCTATCAATTGATGTTTTGGTATCCAATCTAGTTCCTTTGCTTCATCTAATCTTGGATCATTACTTGCTACTGCAATAATTTTATCATCATCGCCTTTTTCATCTTTCATTCTGAGAACACCAATAGGTCTTGCAGTAACTAAACATCCTGGAAAGGTTGGTTCAGTGATATAGACCATAATATCAAGAGGATCTCTATCATCACCTAAGGTTCTTGGTATAAATCCGTAAGAAATAGGAAAAACAACTGAACTATAAAGAACTCTATCCAAATAAATCGCCATAATTTCTTTATCAAATTCAAATTTATTTTTAGATCCTTGTGGTGTTTCTATTACCGCATAAACAATTTCAGGTGGATTTGGTCCGGGAATTACATCTGTCCATAGGTTAGGCACTTTTAATCATCACCATTTATACTTTTAAGGTATTAATATCGTGTATAAATTTTTTGAGCTTTTAATGAAAGTCAAATAAGAAGGGAATGGATTATTCATAGATTTTTTCCATGAATATTCCGGCAGCAGTCCCTGTTTTTATTTTCAATCCAAAATCAATGAGTGCTTTCTCAAGTGCTGATATAGCTATCAAAGCAAAATGTGGATTTGCTCCATAACCCATATTCCCTAAGCGAATAACTTTCCCACCAAGAACAGGTCCCCATGCACCAGCTAACATTACACCATATTTTCTCCAAATATGTAAAAGTAATTTATCGGAATCTATCCCATGAGGTGTTTTAAATGCCGTTACTGTTGGTGAAACATCACTTTTATTTTTAGGATAAAGTTCTAGTCCTATACCCTTCCCAGTTTCTATTAACGCATTTGAGATATTCTTATGACGTTTGAAAACGTTTTCTAATCCTTCCTCAATAATAAGATTTACACTTTCTCGGAAAGCATAAAGATCTGAGATAGAATGTGTGAATGGTAATGTTCGTGATTTAATCCAAGATTTTGTCCATACTGAAAGATCAGAGTAAAAAGTAGGAATCATTTCTCTTTTATTAATCACTTCTAGTGCTTTTGGACTCAAACTCATAAAAGAAATACCTGGTGGTGCAGAAAAACATTTTTGACTTGCTCCAAGGTTGACATCAATATTCCATTCATCTGTATTTACATCTGTTCCAGCATTACTACTTACAGCATCGACTATAAAAACAGCGTTAGTTTTCCTACAAATTTTTCCTAGCTCCTTCAATGGATTAAGTGTTCCGCTAGGTGTTTCACAATGAATAGCTGTTATAGCAGATATATCAGGATTATTATCAACTGCTTCTTTTACTTTCTCAACATCAAGTGTTTCATTATATTCATTGGTTGACACAATAATTGGTTCTGCCTGACCATTTTTCACCATATCAGCAAAACCATGCCCAAATAATCCACTAGCCAAAACTAGTACTTTCTCTTTAGGTTTAATTATACTATTGATAGTAGCATCTAGTGCTAACATTCCTTCTCCAGGTAGAAGCAACACTTCATTCTTTGTTTTAATTATCTTTCCTGTTAATTGAGCTGTTTCTAAAAACCAATCTGGAAAATCAGGATCTAAATCTGGATTAATAATTTGTTTGCTCATCGCTTGTAAAACTTTAGGATGAACCATCGTAGGTCCAGGAGTGTAAATTAATTTACTTTTGTTTTCAAAAAAATTTTCAGAAGTTAATATTTCTTTCATTGTATTCATCAAATCAATTTGCTTTTTTTCATACAAAAATTTTCCTAGTAGGAGCAATTAGAAATAAATTAAAAACTAAAATTATGGGAAAAACACTCGATGACTGCATGACTAGATCCTAAAAGCGATTGATATCTCTTTTGCGGATGGGGAGATACTTGCTGACTGCTTTATTGCATCATACGGAGTATTATTTCCCATTTTATAAGTGCACTACTATATAAATAGGATTTAGAAAGAGGCAAAACAATTATCTGAAAAAAAAGATTAGAGAAAGATGCTATTGTATGAGATTATCCCAGGTAGCATATCTTTCAACATATAATTTTGCTTTTCGTTCAAATTCTGCATTATCTACTTTATATTCCTTTGAAGCAGTAGTATTTAATGGATCGTCTGGATTTGGATTTGATAGTAGGAAACGTAAGGATTCTACTACATCAACAAGATTACTTGCTGGTGTCCAATCCTTGCCTAATATACCAACACATATACGATCTTTGAAGATATTAGGATGCCATATTGGGGTTAATACTTTTACCTTTGGTGGTTTAAATGGAAAAGAACGTAAAACACGTATCTCAAATTGAAATACTCCTCCCGAATATAATCCCGTTCCAATTAAAAATCCTCTCCAAATGCGTGTATCACCATCAATTGGTTGAAAATTAGGTTCTTCTTTTTTCATTTCGCCAGCTTCAATTGCTAATCTTGCCCAGAAATCGTCTTCACTTAGTTCCATATGCAAAGTCCTCTATTCGATTATTTTATGAGTTATACTATTTTATTTCAATATTGTTCATTTCTTATCTAATTTGAAAGTTTTTCGTATAAGATGATATTAATTTTTCTTAATATTTTTGTAGGAAGTGAACCATTTTTTTAATATTGACTGTTTTTTGTCTTATTCCGAAAGACTTTTTGAATAAATATGTACTATGATAATAATATATTTCATATAAATAATGGACTGTTGATGCACAATGGGTCAAAGAATACCTGAATTAGATGCGGCAATACGTTGGAAGACTTTTTATGATATCCTTTCACAAAAAGCTTTCAAGGAAGAAAGGGATAAAGGGGTTGTGGCTGCTATTTTTTGTTTAAGTAAATATCCAGCAACTTTTGATACAATAGTTCGTTGGAAAGCTCTTTGTGATATTTTAGAAAGGGATCCATTTGGTATTGAAGATAACAGAAGAGGAGTAATTGCAGCGTTAGTTCTGTTGTCAATTTCAAAAAATTAGTATAAAATCTTATGATATTAAAAAGAATGAAAAAGGCTCAGGGTTTATCTAACCTTTGAGCCATTTGGTACTTTTCTATAAGGAACTAAAACTGATATTTCAGGAGCAGCATCTGCAGCTAGAAGCATACCGTTAGACTCAACTCCCCTAATTTTTGCAGGTTCTAAATTGGCTATAACAACTATTTGTTTGCCAATTAATTCATCTGGTTTATAACGTTCAGCAATTCCTGCGACAATTTGACGGTCTTCGGTTCCTAAGTCAACAATTAGTTTAAGTAATTTTGTTGCTCCTTCCACAGGTTCTACTTTTTTAATCGTTGCCACTCGCAAATCTAGCTTCTTAAATTCTTCATATGATAGTAATTCTTTAGACATTTTATCTTCACTTTTACCTTGTTTTTCAGATGATTTTTCTTTAGTTTGTTTACTGGTTTTTGTTTGAGGTTTTTTCGTAGGATCTAATTCTGGATTTTCTTTTAATACATCCTTGATAGATTCACTACCCCATTTTAATCCTAATTTGATGATTTCTTCTAATTCAATTTTCTTGAAAATAGGTTCAGGATTTGATAAAATTTTATGTTTTGCAGGGATTGTTTCCTCTACAGAAAACCATGACTTTTGATGAACACTATAATCTAAGTTTAGATATTTGAAAATTGTTTCAGCTGAAAAAGGAATAAATGGAGCATATAGTATTGCTAATCCCTTGCAACATTGCATGCAAGTATTTAATGTAGTTGCTGCTTTTTCTATATGATTATTTTTAAGATCAACCCAAGGTTTCTTTGTTTGGAAGTATTTGTTACATTCTCTAGCAAAGTCAATAATAAGTAGTAGCGTTCGTTGGAATTCCAATTTATTAAGTTCTTCACTAGCATTTTTTGCAGTCTCTTTCATCACTTCAAGTATTTTTTTATCAACAGCTGTTAGTTCTTTTGCTTGTGGAACTTCACCGTTGAAGTATTGATTAGTAAATGTTAAAGTTCGGTGAATAAAATTACCAAGTATATCTGCTAAATCACCATTTATACTATCGCGAAATTCTGTCCAAAGGAAGTCAGTATCATGCCTTTCAGGGGCTATTTTCATAATGTAATATCGCCAATAATCTGCTGGGTATAATTCTAATGCTGTATCAGTAAAGATACCAATCTTCTTACTTGAGGAGAACTTTAATTTCTCATAATTAAGCCATTGGAATGCTTTAATATAATCAGCTAAATTAAATCCATCATTCGCACCTGTTAAAGTAGCAGGGAATGTTATTGCATGGAATGGTACATTGTCTTTACCAATGAAGTTAATTACATAAGTATCTGGGTCTTTCCAAAACTTCTTCCAAAGATCAGGATTACCTTGTTCTTTTGCCCATTTCATTGAAATTGAAATATAACCTATAGGTGCATCAAACCATACATAGAAAACCTTATCACGATACCCATCAAGAGGTATTTTAATACCCCAATCTAAATCTCTGGAAATGCATCTAGGTCGTAAACCATCTTTTATCCAACTGTTTGCAATAGACAAGGTAGTTTTGGGCCAATCATCATGAGAATCAATCCATTTCTTGATTTTCTTTTGGAGACCACCAAGATCAAGGAATAAATGCATATCTGTTTTAATTTCAGTATTATTCTTTCCACAAATGATACATCTAGGATCAATTAAATCGGTACCATCAAGTACTTTTGAACAATTCTCACATTGATCTCCACGAGCTGATTCGTATTTGCAATTTGGGCAGGTACCAATTACATATCTATCTGGAAGGTTTCTATTACAATTGTTACAATAAAGTGTTTGAATTTCTTTTTCTTTTATGAATCCATTCTCATATAATTTTAGGAATAGATGTTGGGTCATTTCTTCATTTTCTTTTGTATGTGTACGACTGAAAAGATCATATGATAATCCAAACCGTTCGTAAATATCTTTTTGTTTCATGTACATTTGCTCTACAAATTCTTCAACAGGAATTCCAGCTTCCAAAGCGGAAACTTCAGCTGGAGTACCATGATCATCTGTTCCACATACAGCAAGAACTTCTTCTCCTCTTTGCCTAAGATATCTAGCAAAAATATCAGCTGGTAGCAAAGAAGATACCAAATTTCCGAGATGCTTCACAGTATTCACATAGGGCAAGGCACTAGTAATTAAATATCGTTTCTTATTTTGTTGTGACACTGTTACCACACTCCTTTTTTCTCGAAAACTATTGAGAAAAATCTATAGAGCTTTTATTACCTTCTTGATGGACTGGCGTTACTATTTAACTTTTTTGAATAATTGAGTTAGAAAATAGTCAATTATAATCTCTTTAAAGGAAAAATTATTCAGAAATTGTTATTGTAGGTGTTTCTGTTATACCTATTAAAGAGTCATTAATAACACCAACATTATCGCTAATTTTACAACCAAAATTAATGGTTTTTTGTTTTGCCTTTCTAAATAATCCTTTACGTAATGATGGTGCTTTCCAATTAAATGATTCAAGAACGAATTTTTCTCCTTTCTTGATTCGTGTTTTTAATCTATATCGTTTGATTACTTTTCTTGAACCATCTTCAATTTGTAGAATTTCAACTTCTTGTATCTCACATCGAGCTTTAAAAATAAACTTAGGTGTTATTTCGGAAGTAAAACCAGTTTTTACTCTTTGTTTCAATGGTGGAGTTCCACTAAAACTTACATCAATTATTTTTGATAATGGTGGTGATGTTTTTGTGTAAGTTGATACATTTATCCCTCGAGCATTAAAAAGGGTAAAAATAAACCATTCAGATGAACACATACTAAGAGGAATTAAAACAGGTATATCAAGTGAAAATTGATTTTGACTAATGCGTGTTTTTTTATCATAAATTTTCTCTAAACCTCTTTGTGAAACAGCATATAGTGATATTCTACCTCTCGTATTTCTCTTACCAACACTTGCTCGGAAATTAATCAGTGAGTCACCGACTTGATTAGCTGGAATTGTTACGCTTTTAATTGAATGGATCTTTGATTTTGGTGGTTTAATTTTAGTTAATGTTTTATAATCAATAGCAATAACCCTTCTTTCTTTCAAGTCTCTAACAATGAATTTAATTTGGAATTCACCATAAGCATTACTAAGATTAATAGGTAGTGGTAAATAACAATGATTTTCTAAGGATGCTTTTTCAAGATTGATTTTTTCTTGATAAAGTGTTTTCTGGAATTTATTATTTCTATTTAAAGCTGAAACTTCTGCTTCAACATTTACACTATAAGAGGTCATTGATTGAAGTATGGATCTTTTCCAATTGATTTTTACTGCTGGTAAAATTATATCATATTCAACTCGAGAAGGTAAATTAACAATAGATATATTTCGAATAAATTTACTATCCTTGTATGTCTCGTAATCAACTACATTTTTTGTAGTAGTTTTCGTTGTTGAAACAATTGTTTTTGGTGTTGATGTTTTCGTAATTGATTTTATTGAAGCAGTTTTTTGAGAAACTGTTGGTTTTGTATAGGTCACTTGTTTTTTGGTAGAACTTCTAGCTGCAACTGTAGATGCATATGCTTGTGCGGGTTTGGAAACGCTTATTGGTTGAGTTTTTTTGTTCTTAATTGCTGTTTGAGGTATGATTTTTTGTTTTTTAGTGCTCTTTGGTTTAGTTGTTTTACTAGGTATTTTTGTTTTTGTGATTACTGGTTTCTTTGTTGATTTCTTTGCTGGCACCTTTTTGATAGGAGTTTTAGTTTGGACCTTTTTCTGGGGAGGCTTTGAGGTAACAACTTTCTTAATTGGCACAGATCTTTTTGGTAAAGTTACTTGTTTTTGTTGTGTTTTTGCAGGCAAGCTACTCTTAGTAGGAGGTGGAGCAATTGATACTTTTCTAGTTATTACAGTAGGCGATTTTGTTGGAAGTGGTTTTGGAGGAGGTCTCTTTGCTTTTTCAAGCTTCTGAACACGCTCGAGTCTTTTTTGTTCTAATTCCTTTTCTTTCTTAGCTCTTTCTCTAAGTAGTTTAGCATTTTGCATTTGTTTTGCTTTCAATCTAGCCTGTTCTTTAACCATTACAGCTTTTCGTCTTTGTCTTGAGTCTTGCTGTAATTTTCTTGCTAATGCACTTTTTGTTGTATCAAGTGTTTTCTTAGGTTCAGCTGCTTTTGTATCAAATAATTGGTCAAAAGACATACTTGGTTTTCCTAAAATTTCACAAAAAGTCTTTCTTGGTTTACCATTAATTAATGATAAATTATTGATAACATTAGCAATATTACCATGACTTTGTTCAAAAAGGTATAACATATAAGTAGTAGCTGATATTGGTGGAGCTATTCTAGCAGTACCCCATAACATAATTAATAATGGTGCGATATCTTCCTCAGTAACTTGTAATTCAGTTAACTCTGGTTTTAACCATATAAGAAGTGATTTTAATGATTCAAAGATTTTACCAGGAGGACCACCAGTATCTGGATTATGATTATAATATTTAACAAAGGCTCCACCAGAAGATTCTATACTGGGATCACCTTGAAATTTTGCGAACATGCCAAAATTTACTGCACGTTTTCTATGTTCGTAAATAGCATTGCCCTTAACTTCAGGTAAAGTATTACCAGACCGGAGATATTTCACTCCTTTTAACGCTAAAGCTTGAATTAGTAATACTAATGCTATACGAATACGTTGATCATATTGAGTGTCAATAAATCGCAATTCAATAGTGCCATAACTTGTAAAAGGATACATATCCACATAACGATCATCGGGAATCTCTTTTCTAACATACCTTGAAAATTGTTCTTGCGTAAATGATGGTGTTAAATATGGTAGATACTCTGGAATATTTGGTCCTAATTGGCCTGAATTCTCTTTTAATCGAATGCTTCGTATACAATCAGGAGCTAAGATAAGAGTTCGTCCATCTGTTCCTTTCTTTAACAATGTTCTACCTGTGGCTTTACCATCCAAGAATGGAGAAGTACTTGAAAGAGCCATAATATGTGGAATATAAGCACGAAGCATGTTATAGGCTGATTTCTTTTCTTTTTCATCTTTGAATCCACCTAAATGATAATGTTCTCCACACGTTACTCCTGCTCTATATTCCGATTGATATGGATTAAATCCTAAAGGTTGAACATTATA
>JAEORM010000092.1 GCA_016840905.1 Candidatus Gerdarchaeota archaeon
AAGCCTCGGGCGGTAAGGTCCCTAGGAGAGTAGATAATTCATCTACTACCATATCTGATATTGTTCCTACATAATACTTAATGGTCTCTGAGATATCATATTGTTCTCCAGCGATCATAACACTTTGTCTACCTACTTCTATTGCTTTTATTAATTCAAAAGCTCTTAGAATTTTACCTGTTTGTTGATTTAAGTTGCTAGCAATTCTATCAGCTAAGGTTGTTATAGATTCTTGAACGCTACCACTCGCAGTTCTCATTAACCGTCCTTCATAAACAGTCAAAATATTTGTAGCACCAGCTCCTATATCAACTACTACAGCATCTACTGCACGATTTTCACCTGTTTGTTTTAATATTTCATAATAAGAACCATAACAAACTGGCATTACCAAACATTGGTCAATCTTGAGATGTATCTGTCTTTCTTCCCCCGTAGCATCATTAGCCACATTTATTGTTAAAGCGCCTTTTAGACCAGAACTTAAGGTGGTCATTTCCTCCTGTGGACTGGCCACTGGTACTCCTGTAGCAATGGTTAAATTAGCATAATCTGAATCAACAAAAATAGACAATCCTGCTTTTATGGCTGTTATTGCATCCTTTAAACTTTTCATTTTACCATGTTCAGCTAAAGGCCGTTTAATTTCGCTTTGAAGTCTTGCAAGTTCGCCTATGAAGTATTTCCGCCCATCATCACCATGCAAGATAAGATTATTTATCCATGTTTGATCTGTTCCTAATCCTTTCCATCCAGGATTTGGATCTCCTACAAGGCTGGGGATTTTTATTATTTTTTTCCCACCAGGTCCAACTAGTTTTGTTAAGCTTGTACCTAGATCTATTCCAATAGCAATGGTTTCCTCTTTTTTAGACAAAGTATTCACCCTACTATAGCTTAATATATTTTTTAACTATTAAAACAGCTAATTAAATACTTTAATAATGGTGCATTCTGTATAAAAAAGAGATTATTCAGGTACAGATTCTTGTTTTCTACGACGTTTGAATCGTTTCTTTTCTACTTCTTTTGTTTCAGAAATTGAATGAATAACTGGACCTGGTTCTGCTTTTTGCATCCTTATTGCAATTCTTCTTTGGATAAATTGAACAATCAATCCAATGAGCAAGAATGTTCCTGCTAAAGGTGCAAGTACTAACATAATCATTTCTGGTTGCCCAGCTTCTACACTGTGAATTATCGAATCTGGAAAATGTAAAAATTCTAAGATCGGTTGAGGATTCAATGCAAGCCAAGATAGTAATAATAATACACCCATCCTGAAAATTGTTCCTGTAGAAATTATAAGGATTAATCTCGACATAGAAGGAGTATTTGCAGAGGCTGATAATGAAACCGATAAAAAGGGATCATCTTCTTCTAAATCTAAATAGAAACTCTTCAACCTATTATTCATTTTATCCCAATCTTCATCTGCTGAGATTTTAAATAATTTCTTACCAACCATACCTTTTACCCTTGAGAAAGCGGTTGTTACTTTCAGTAAAGATGTAGAAGTTGTTTTACCTTTCACTCTAATATGACCGTTTTCTTCTTCCTCAACTGTGATTTTCTTTTTCTCTTCAATAACAGGCATAGTGAAATTTTTCAACCGATTAACATTACTCGAGATTCTACGATGCCTTTGAATATTTGGTCCTATTACATTGTAAATATAACTTGCTTGGAAACTCAATTCTAAGAAGAAATAAATCATAAAAGCTGTTATTACTAATTTTGAGAAAACCATTTGAGCAATATTACCACTACTGAAATCTAAATCAAGTAATAATTTACCATTTAATGAGGCTAATCCTATAACGATATTTAAAGCAAAAAATGATGTTGCTGATAATGCGGGATTGCATTCTCTTAAGAAACCTAAACCTGCTATTAAAGCTATTATTATTGCTATTATTATGAAGAAGGCATAAAAAGCATCAACAATGCTTTGATCTGTTGGTATTTGTAGAGGATTTGTTATCCAATCTTCAATAGGTATTCCCATAACTGTGTTGCTTCCACCAAAGAGAGATGAATGAATTGCTGACATAAGAGCGACTGCTCCAGCATCATCATATCCTAATAGAAGTGCAACGCCATATCCAATTAGAAGGAACACTAACTCAAAAATAAAAACTATAAATTTCAATCCAAACCAAAATGATTGGAAATTCCAAACAGAGGAATCAATTGAGCTTATAACTAAAGCAAATCCACTGATAAATACTAAGGCTGCAAATATTCTGTTAATGTTGAGAAGACCTCGCATTCTTCTTACTTTGGTATTTTCGACTCTTAATGCCTCTGTTTCAGACAAGACCAATACCTCTTCTTTTGGCTTCTATATACTCATTAATAATTGAAACAAGGAAATCATCAGGACCTACTGAAATTACTCCTGCACGATATCGTTGTATATCTTTACTTAATCTTCTTCTAATCTCATAGTATTCTTCAGCAATTGCTTCTCCTAAGGCCTTTTCAGTTGGACCTAATCGTGTATTTTGTATCTCAAAAAATGGTCCAAAGGGAGAAACGACAATCACGTCAAAACCTGCTGCTGAAGCTTTTCGTATACCATCTAAGATATCTTTACGCTTTCCTTCTAAATCTGATATGATCAATAATAAACCTCTACCTCTAGTTCTCATAACTAATTCTTGAACAGCATTTGTCAAATTTGATGACCCTTTTGGCTCACAATAAGCTAAATCTTCCAATAATTTATTGAAGTGGCTAACTCCTTGTCCTGCTTTAGTAAAAGTATTAACACGATTATTATAGGTTGCTAAACCAATATGGTCTTTTCGTTCTTGTGCCATGTGTGCTAAAAGTACGACTGATCTAATACTAAATTCTAATTTTGTATTTCTAATTAATCCTTGTTCCATACTTTGAGAAGTATCAAGTAGGATCATAACTCGGATATTCTTTTCTGTTTCAAATTCACGAATTTGTAATTTATTAGTTCTACTAAACGCTTTCCAATCGATATATCTGAAAGCATCCTCTGGATAATAATCTCTAATACCCCAGAATTCCATTCCGGTTCCTTTTAGTTTTGTTTTATGGATTCCAAACATTCTACCTAGCTGTCTTTTAGCTCCTAATGTTTTTAATTTCTTAATATCTTCATATGAAGGATAAACTAATACTTCATCGAAATCTTCCTTGATCTTTTGTTCTTCATAAAAACCTAAGCGATCATGTATGATTACTTTAGTAGGACCAATTTTATATAACCCTCTTACAGGTGTTCTTAGGATGTAGGAGAATTCCACTTTTGCTCCAGCACCTATACGGGTATAGAGATAATTCTCACCTAAAACTAGATCCATGGTTTCGGGGTATGCATCATAAATTTCTAGATGATCAATGGCATTTGGTCCTTTATTGTGAACATAAATTCGCACATGAATATAATCGCCAGCAAAACATTTCTTCTTATCAAGTACTCTTTCGACTGTTATACCTTCAGTATTAGCTTGAATTCGAAATATTGGATATCCAAAAGTTGTTCCTATTACCATTAGGATTCCGATTAGAAGGAAATACATTATTATAATATCGGATACACCATAAAGCAATTCTTCCTGCATGAATAATACAAGAACATCAAAAACAGGTACGATTCCTTCTAAGGCTAAGCCTATAGAGATCATGAACAAACCTCCGAAAAGGATGAAGGAACCCCGTTTTGATATCATTGTATCAGCTCTTTCATTGTTTTTTGTTAGCTCTTCAAGATTTGGATTACCTTGTTTCTCGTATGGGTATATCGCGGATGATATCTTTAACAATTGATTGTGAAGAGATACCTTCTAAATCTGCTTCAGGTTTTAAGATGAGCCTATGATAAACTGAATCTACTGCAATACGTTTTACATCATCTGGTACAACAAAATCTCGACCACAAACAGCGGCATATGCTTTAGAGGCATTTAACATAGCAATGCTTGCTCTTGGGCTACCACCTAAAATTAATCTAGGATCTGTTCGAGTCTTAATTGTTATATCCCGAATAAATTCAATTATTCCTTGGTCAACAAAAAGTTGGTCGCGAACGATTTTCTGCAAACGAATTATTGTTTCAGGTGTGGTTATTTCATTTATTTGCTTATTTTCTGGTTGATGTTTTAATTTAATAATTCGTTCTTCCTCTATCGGTGTTGGTAATCCAACAATAGATTTCATTAAAAATCTATCAACTTGTGCTTCAGGTAAAGGATAAGTTCCTTCTTGTTCTATGGGATTCTGTGTAGCAATAACAATAAACGGTGACGATAATTCATAGGTGTTACCTTCTATTGATACTTGTCGTTCTGCCATAGCTTCCAATAAAGCACTTTGAGTTTTTGGAGGAGCTCTATTAATTTCATCAGCCAATAGAATATTGGTAAATATTGGTCCTCGTCGTAATTTAAATGTTCCAGATCTTTGATCAAAAACATTTGTACCTAACACATCGGATGGAAGTAAATCTGGTGTGAATTGTATACGCTTATATTTACAACCGAGTGTTGCAGCGAAAAGTTTAGCTAATGTAGTTTTAGCTATTCCAGGAACTCCTTCTAAGAGGATGTGACCATCACACAACAGACTAATTATCAAATTTTGAACTATATTTTTCATACCAATAATATGTTTTGATAATTCTTCTGTGATACTTTTCGCAATTCTTTCTACATCAGAGACATCCACAAGTTCTCTTCCTTGTGTTGTTTTCTCTGGTGGTGGTGGTGGTGGAACAAATTCTGCCATTTTTTTCATACCCCGAATTTTTTTATTTTTTTTTAGTATTTTTTATTATATATTAGGTCTTGTGACAATATCTTCGATATTTTTTATTTCAAAAACTAAATGAGTAAATTCTTCTTCGGTTATCTTCTTATTTTTTTGAATAATTAACTCAATTCGCTTTAGTGTCACATCGATTTCTTTTAGATTGAAATCGGCAGGATAATTTGCTTCTAAAATTCCAATAATTTTATCGGAATTCAAATCATCAGTAAGCATGAATTTCTTTTGTATTTGGCGTATAAGCCTTTTATAGAGAAGTTTTATTGCAATCTCAAATTGCTGGTAATTCATATACCAAGACATTTTTGCAGCGAAAAATGAACGTGAACGTTGTTGCTTTATTTTGGTCATTAATAATGGTGAGGGACCTTTTTGTTTTGGAAATCTTCTTTTAAGCATTAAAAACATTATCAACGGAAACATTGGTGCAAGGAGAGGAAACATTGTAAAAGAATCAACATATCGTAAATAGATCCTTACATAGCTAAAAGGATCAAAGATACTTAATAATGCTCTTCCTCCTGCAGCTAAAGATAAGTGAGATTCGTCATAATAAATAAGCCTTGTATCATTAATATCCATCCAATTAAATATTCTACTAGCTAATAATCCATTATCATATGAAGGTAAATCCATTAATTCATTTATGAAAATACTTGGATCAGAACAAATCAATATATTACCAACACCTATAGCTCCTAAAGGTATTGGAAACATAACTGAAAATTCCATTTGCGACCACTCTCCATCACTCTCTCTAGCATCACCATTTCTAATAGATGCCATATCTGTTTCTAACCAACTATCTGTTGATGAAGTAGCAATTCCAGATGGTATATGAAGTCCTTGATAACTGAAACCAGCAACCCATTTTTTCTCTCCAGTTGTATTATCATATCCTAGAAATGATATACAAGATGGATAGCTAGTAATCACCTCATTAATGCCACTCATTGAGGGACCACCTGGAAACTCATAAAAATTCCTTAGTATAGGCATAACTGGATGATAATATGGTCTATCACGATCCATTAAAACAGATTGATTTATCTTTATACCTGCTAGAGGAGAACTTGAGAAGCCTACTGCAGATAGATTAATACTATCAACAAATGTTCCTAGAACCATATTCACTATACCTAAAATATCATTTGCCCTTCCAAAATCATCAGCTATTAACACACTTCCACCTCGAAGTATAAAGTAAGCTAAAGCTGCTGTTTCAGTAGGATCAAAGAATCTAGTAGGACCAATAATAGCTACTGTTCCAACTGTTTCCAATCTCGTAAGGGTATTTAATGTTGATACAATAGGCTGAAATTCGAATCCCTCACTTTCCAATTGGGTTCGTAGTGTACTTGTGCCATCCCAACCTTCATTATAAATTGAGAATTGTCTTGAACCTTCTTGTCCTATTCGAGTGACTGAGAGAATTATTGGCAAACAGAATATAATAAAAACCACTATTAACAAGAAACTGTTTTTTTCTATTTTAGGTTTGCTTTTATCGTTCTTTTCAGCCATTAGTTCAAACTCCTATAATTAAGGTCATTGTGTTTTAGGTTCTTTTTTCAAAGCAAGTTGAATATTATCTAAAGCCTGTTGTGCTTGTACAAATGAATTCTTGCTTATTTTGTGATCACTATATCTGGATTCTTCATAACGCATGACCAACATAGTGACGTCTCTAATTGGTATGCGATTGGTTGTAGCAACTATACGAGCAAGTTCACGTGGTGATTGCAATCTTGCATTATGGATCCTTAAATCCTGCATACAAATTAATTCAAAAGCTTGATAACAAAGTATCACCGCTCGTTGATAATCTTTGGCGTTATCAGCTTCAGCTAGTAATTTCATAATGGTTTGTAAGTCCAATATTTCACCTGTTGCTCCCACTGATACTTGTTTCTTTGATTTTCTAAATCTACCAAAAGCATAAACTATTGATATTATTATTATCAAAGAAACCATCGATATTAAAATTCCAATTGCTATTTGACTATTCAAATTTAAACCTCCAGTTGTTGGGGGTGGACTAGTTATTTGTTGTTCTGAAACAACTAATGTAAAACTAAAATTAAATAATTGATTATCGGTAAATGCTAAATTAATAGTATAACTTCCATTTTGTAACATTATTTGGGCATTTGGTATTGTAATTATCAATACTCCATTTGTATCAACTGACAATGTTGGAGGAATAACGATAGATGAGACTGACAATGTTACATCTCTACCGCTTAATGGACGACCGAATTGATCAGTTAAAGTCAAATTAAAAACGATAGTAGTTGTATTATAGATGGGAGTGCCATTTAGAGTTGATATTACAGCATAATTTGTTAATATTGTTTGATTTAATTTTAATGAAAATAACACGTCTGTAAAAACATCTATCTGGAAACTTGTATTCCAACCAGTATAATATTGAATGCTATCAGTCCATATTCTAATCGTTAAATTATTTATAGAAGGATCAATTGATGTTGGTATTAATATAGGTAAAGTATAAGCACCAGATCCAGATGTTGTTGAATTTACTGCTGTATAGCTTTCTAATTGCCCATAAACAATTATTCCAACAAGAGGATTTGAATCATATAGATCTTCTAAAGTTCCCGTAACTTGAACTGTTTCATTTGCTAGAACCAATTGTGTAGTACTATCAATTGGATCACCATTTACTTCAGGTGTAGTAGAGGTTGAATTTCCCAGAATAGTTATATTTTCTAGATCACTGGTAGCAATAATTGATTGCCCAACATCAACTTCAATAGTTAGGTAATGCTCCCCCACAGGTATTGAAGTACTTGTTATTTGGAATAAAACACTAAAAGCACCAGTATTCTCAGCAGTTACAGAAGCAACATCTGTAGAATTATCTAGTTTTATTGTTAAATCTACACTATAACCATATGGATCACCATTGGCATCAGTTAGTAATCCTGTTACATTTATCTGTGTATTCCCTCGCAAAATTTGAGGATTCTCACCAGGAATTGCTGATGTAGGTTCGTATATATCAAAATCTATACCAGCACCACTATAGATGTTTACATTGACTGATGCGTTACACCAATCAGCTGTAGATGTTCCTATATCTGATACTGATATGATAGTTCCTACAATATAGGGAATAGCTAATGATGAAACATTAAATGATACTTTTAATGCATGATTGCCTAATGCTGTGCCATTTGGTGCGAGTAAAGTTCCACCTGTGATACTACTTACAAAAGGAGGTGAAGTAGTGATATTTCCTAACCATTCAACTGTTATTGAATTACCATCAGCAGCACTAAAAAATGTATTATTATCATAACGAATTATTGCTCCATAGAGAAATGATTTACCTTCGCGAACAGCAGCAGGGTCTGATCCCACATTAATCTTTACAGTGGCATAACATTCTATTGGGTTTTGAATATCTTGTCTAATATCTTCTACTTTTCCATAAATTGGATTACCATCCCAAACAGTATGCACTGTTATTGAACCAAAAGCTCGCGATCTTGAAGAGTCTCTACAGGTTATAGAAAAATTACCATTAGTGTCTGTAAATCCATTTTCTATTTCATATAAACTTCGATAGGCTGTAGGATTTATAGCATAATCATCCCAATCAAAAACATTCCAAAAAATGATTATTTCCTCATTTGGAATCGGAACAGGGCTTCCAGTTGATTGATCAATTAAACGTCCTTTAACAGTGAAAGAATTCCCTCTTAAGATTGTTGTAGGATTTAACGTAGTTTCTTTTGTTTGATAATGCTCATCATTTGCTGGATTTGATTTCACTAAAGGTTCATCAGTCATGATTTCAGCTGTTAGAAGAATTTTTGATTTTTGGTTGGATAGATTATTACTGGGTTCTAGAAAAATATTAGTTGAATTGTTATTATTAGAGATTGATATAGGAAGAAATAATATAATAAACATTAGAACTGGTAATAAACTAGTTATCTTTTTAATATGTGATTTGCCTACTACAGTCAGTTTTCACGCCACCTATATTTAATTCAACCAATATAATTAGTATATATGTAACAATCAGTTTTTTATTTCTATCTTTAATGGACTTTCATCTTATTTATAAATTATCAAATCTGCATCTTTATTCTAATGTCTATGTTCTAGAATCTAAATAAAGAATTCTCTTTATATTTTCACATAAATAGAAATTAAAAGGTATAACTAAAAATCGTAAACCAGCTAGATGGTCGGGCTAAACACCAAAAAAGTGTCTTGGGTTTAGGATCCGACCATCCATACACGCAATAGCACTAAACGGTTTGGCATTCTAGGACTCATCTAAATTTTTGCTATTACGTTCCTGGCTCTTAACGTTCCATTTTTAACGAGTACCATTCTCTTCTCTCGGGCAATGAAGAAGATTTCTCAGATTTCTTTGGTGGCTCTATAAGCGCTTAACCCGCTGATTATAAGCGCTTATCCAAAGGCGATGAGTGTACTCTTCAATGGATACGAGAAGCGTTACTATTTTTCAAACGGTTTCTCTCAAAAACAATTATTATCATTCTCTATTAAAAAGTTTTTTTAATACACTTTTCTTGTCTTGGAAGCTTTTTTAGCTCTTTTTTAGAGAAGATATTAGAAAAAAGACAAATTACACCATTATGTAATATAGTTACAAATATTTATATACCCGCTTGTGTAATTAAATTATAGAAAAATGTAATAGTTCAATGATAAAGTGTGATAAAAATGACCGATAAGAAAGCAAAAATCAAGGAACAAGTAAGAAAAGAAGTTGATGAGACCCGAATTAAAATGGCTTTAATTACAGGTCTTAGAAGTTAAAAACAAACCGAGGTATTAAGCATGTCAAATAAAGATAAAATAAAAAGAGAAATTGAAAATGAGATAATGCGTCTTAAAAGAAAGCTTGATGACATTGAGGACAATGAAGATGATGAATTTGATACTAATCGCGTTCGAATTATTAGAACAGATGATGAAGATAATGTAAAATTTGCTCAACCACTTCCACCATTACCTCCAACACCACCTACACCACCATCACCCCCATTACCACCTAGAAGGGGAACACCTATAGTTGTAAGAGGTTCAAAAAGAGAACTTACAGAAGATGAAAGAAAATTTATTCAACAAGAGAAAGAACGCATTAGACAAGAACGTGAACGAGTTTCTCAAGAAGTTCGTAATTTAAGAGAAGATCTTTACAAAAAGAAAAGAGATATCGATAAAGAACGAGAAGAATTTCGCGAGAAAGAACGACGACTTAGAGAAAAAGAGCGACTTTTACGTGAGAGAAAATACCAAAGTAGCTACTCTTTTGATGTAGATCTAGATGAGGATATTGAAGGAATTACTTCAGATTTAGAAATACGATTGGGTGAATATACACGCTCAATACTTTCATCTGTAGCTGATAGCTTAAAATCATCTATGGGTATTGCAATCAAGAATGCTGGTGATATTGGTGAAGATCTCAAAAGTGTTGGAAAAGATCTCAGCAAAATAGGTAAAGAAATTGGTGAAAAAGTGTCCAAAGAAGTTCATGTTGCTTTTGGTACTTCAACGATACCTGATGATAAACTTGAAGAATTTTATGAGATTGGAGCTATAATTGTCTCTGCAATTGGCGATTCTAATCGACTAAGAATTCTCAAAGAATTAGAAAAAGGACCTATGTATCAAAAAGAGCTTAGTGATATAACAAATCTCAGAGGTGGTACATTCAAGCATCATATGGATAAGCTCATAGAAGATGAAGTAAAATTCGTCACTCAAGAGGTTGTTCGTGGTCGTTATCTATTAACAACTCGTGGTCGTGAAGCATTAAAACTTGCTGAAATTCAATTCATACGCTATTTAGATGAGAAAGCTCAAGCTAAAGACGACGAAGATTCTGATGGAGAATATAACGTCAAAATTAAATAATTGGAGGAATTGTTGTGAAACTTGAGCTAGTGAACGAACCATTAAAAGTAACTCAATCGACTATCATCGTTGATTTAGAAGATACAATGATAACTATTGGTAAACGAGCACGAATGTTTCCTGTAGTAGATACCCAATCTTATGAAACCATTGGATTTTATATCATTGGTGATGTCTATTTAGGTGCAGACACTATTGTTAATACTGCTAAAGGCGCTGTTGGAGAAGCCATTGAAAAACTCTCAAAAGAAGCATTCGTAAAATATCATAATATAGATCTCTCCAATACTAAATCTGATGATGTTAGTGAAAAAGATTTCAGAAATATTGAACTCAAAGCATATCGAAATTTTGAGAAATTACATAAATCAGAATTTATGGGGCATGGAAATTTTAGATTTAATGGAAATCGATTTTCTTGGCCAAATAAATTAGATAGTCTTGATTTCTTCACATATTTGTTTGATCCTGAAGAATTTATTCTTATTAAAGACAAAGAATCTTTGATAGCTTTATCCAAAGATGATCGAGAAGTAATTGTTTGTGATAAGAAGAAGAATGCCTATGTTGAAGTTTCAAAGAAAGATGGCGTTCGTGTATCAAACAACAATGGTGAAATTATTCGCGCCGGTTCAACCAACGGATTAACTATAAACGGAAAAAACTTGAATGAGATTATTTCTGGAGCATTACGTCCCATTCAGGATATGTTTTCCAAAAGAAATTTTGAAAAAGGCTAGCTAATAGCCTTTTTCTTTTCTACTTTTTTATTATTCTTCACTGGGATTTGTAGCAGTAGAAATAGATTTTAATTCTTTAGTTTCTTTTTTGAGAGAAGTTAATTGCTTTTTTAATGAAGCAATTTCTTTGTTATTGTTATCGATTATTTCTTGCATTTTGTGAAGTTCATTCTGTAAAGAAACGACTTTTTCTTCCAAAGCTAAATAATCTTCATCTTTATGACCAATAGGTGCAGGTGGTTGAGAAACACTCGATGATTCTTCTCGATTTGGCAATGGTTTTGGGACACGCAATTGGATTTTTCCAATACTTTCTGCAGTAGCATCATATTTTGGTTTTTCACCAGGTGTATATTCAATCATTGATTTTTTGCCTGCATGAAAATCCTTCTGTGATATTAATTCTTGAACACTAACCGTAGGGGTGACAAATTGCTTTTCTTCTATTTCTTTTTCTAACACTTGACCATCTTTTGGAATTTGTACTAATAAATCATTTACCACTCTATTTACTATAATAGGAGAAAGGTAAATCTCTTCTTTACTCAATACATATCGTAAACCACTTTCCAATTCCTGAGGTAGGTCTGTAAGATCCGTTCCTTTTAGAATACTTAATTGTTTGGTGAGAAAAGGTTGTGACCCTCTACAAAGATGAACGGCATAATATTTTCCTTCTGTACCAAACTTTAAAGAAAATGTTGTTCCTGGAATTTTTGCTAAAGCTTCCTCGCTCACTTTAATCCATCCATATTTTTGTTAATACATAGTAGAACTAATATAAATTCATTTATCTTGAGACAAATGACAAAAAATTATTAGGGAATGATTTTAGCTATTTTTTAAGTGAATGTTTTATGGTGAATCAAATGAATTTAGAGTCTAATAGTATATTCGAAATAATAAATAATAGAAGATCTATTAGAAAATTCTTGGATAAGGACATACCTGAGGAAATTATTGAAAAAATTCTCAAAGCAGGTTTTAGAGCTCCTTTTGCTTATCAAGCAACCAGTATTGTTTATACTTCAGATAAAGAAAAAATGAATGCTCTAAAAAAATTAGGGATTTATCCTTCAACAAAAGTCTTTATGATCTTCCTCGTTGATTTTAATAGAATAGAAAAAATTGTTCAAGAAAGAGGATATACATACGATTTTGATGATGGAATGTTATTATGGTTAGGTATTCAGGATACTTCATTGGTAGCTGAAAATCTCATACTTGCAGCAGAAGCTTGTGGTCTAGGTTCTGTTTTGCTTGGTAATGCTCCGTTATACACTGAATTAATAGGTCAAATCTTCAAATTACCCAAAAAAGTCATACCTGTTGTTGGTTTATGTCTAGGTTATCCTGATCCAAAGTATCTAATGGATATTCGACCCAGATTTCCTTTGAAGTATAGTGCTTTTAAGGATGAATATTCAGATTATTCAAAAACAGATATGCATGAGTGTATGAAGGCAATGGATGAAGGCTATATAACACAAGGTTATTACATCAAACTTAATGCAAAAATTCCTTTATTCAAAAAAGAAGATAAAATAGACATGGACAAATATTCTTGGTCTGAACATATCAGCAGAAAAATAACACAAGGAATTTGGTCAGAGAAAACATTATTAGATGTTTTAAGAGAGCAAGGTTTCAATCTCAAATGAGATTTCCTTTTCTCTCTAATGCATAATTACAATTATTTTGCAAAAAACAAGCTGAACAAGATGGATTTCTTTTTGAACAATAATTTTTAGCATGGATTACTAGGAGTGCATGAAATTCATTGAATAATTCTACCTCATTTTTTAGTTGATTTTGATAATATTGCTTCCAAAATTGTTTGTTTGTTGAGTTACTCATTCCGATTCTAGTACTAATTCTAATTGTATAACTATCAATAACAAATTCTGGTTTTTGTAGGAGATAGAGAAGAATTGAATCAGCTGTTTCATCACCTATTCCTTTTACCGCTAATAAATCACTTCGTGATGGTTTTGAATTTTTCAACCACAATTCACTTAGACTTTTCAAGGAGACAACTTTTTGATTGTAAAATCCAGCAGGTTTTATTTGTTCTTTTAAAAATTCTAAATTACATTTGGTTATTTCTTGAGGTTCTAATAGGTCTGCTCTTCGTAAATTTTCAATAGCTTTTTCCACATTTCCCCACGAAGTATTTTGAGTTAGAATTGCACCAATTGCTATTTCAAAACCTTCTCCTGGCCACCAATTTTGAGGTCCGTAATAGGCAAATAATTTTTCAAATAGTTCTTGTGGTTCCATAAAGATGAGTCCTTTTTTCATTTTCAAGACTAATTCTATTATTTTAGAAGGTAATATTAATTAAAAAAGGGAGCTATATATTAGTATAACTCAGTTTATGTCAAATTTGGGGGTATTACAAAGTGGATACAAATGAGATTATAAGAGTTAATGAAAAAGGAGAAATATGTATTCCTCAAAAAATAAGGGATATGGTTGGTATTGTTGAGGGTATGCATGTTATAATAAGGGTGGATATAGAAAAAAGAGCCATACAAATAACTCCTTTTACAGCTGAAGAAGTTGATTTGGTAGAATTTAAAATCACGTTAGCAGATATCCCTGGAGCTTTAGCTAAATGTGCAACTTTTCTAAGTCAGCATGAAATCAATCTAGTTGCAAGTGAAGCACGAACCTTGCAGAAAGGTGAATTAGCTGAATGGATTGTTATTGCAGATATTTCAAATTGTAAATGCAATATTCGTGATCTTTGCAAACAATTATCAGCTGAAGGATATGCAAAAAGTGCTGTATGCAGAAGCTTTCATTAGCTAAATTACTTATTTGTTGAACAATCAATTCTCATCTAATGGTTCATTTTGAATAGGTTCCAAAAATAAATCCTTTTTCTTAGATTTTCTAGCATTATATACAAATTTTGATCCTACAATGATTGCTGTTCCAGAAAGAATGAAACCAAAAATTTGTTCAATCAATAATGCTGTATCATTTGATTGCCCATAATGATAGAAGAATGAAATAATAACAAATAGCAATACAACTAATCCTAAAACTAAAAGTAAGATACCAACAAATCTGTGAATCGAATCAGATAATTCCTGTGCGCGTTTCTGATACACTTCTGCAGATTCGCCAAATTCCTCTGAAGATTCAATAACCTCTTGATCATTTTCCCCTGAATCATCCATAGGAATTTCCTTAAATTCTGTCAAATTATACACCTAATATAATTGGTTGAATTTGATATTAGATAAAGTTTTTTTTATATGATTGATATTGCTTCTATATAAACGAAACAGTGGTAAAATTATGTCAGAGGAAATTATTGGAAATCTTGAACCTAAAATTATTTGGTCTATATTTAAAGAAATAACAACCATACCAAGACCATCCAAGAAAGAAGAGAAAATTCGTATTTGGGTTAAAAACTGGGCTAAGCAACATGGAATCACTACTATAAAAGAAGATGAAATTGGTAATATCTTATTAAGAACAGAAGCTACCAAAGGGTGCGAAAAATATCCCACTTTAATCATACAAGGTCACTTAGATATGGTTTGCCAAAAAGAACCAGGATTCTCTTTTGATTGTGAAAATGATCCTATTGATGCTATTATTGAAGGAGAAAAAGTTTCTGCTAAAGGAACCTCATTAGGAGCTGACAATGGTATAGGTATGGCATGTAGTTTGGCCTCGCTTATATCAGATGATCTAAAACATGGTCCTCTCGAGGTGCTCTTAACAGTCGATGAAGAAACTGGTATGACTGGAGCTTTTGGATTGAAAAAAGGATTTTTTACTGGTAACTATCTTCTAAATGTTGATAGTGAAAATATCGGAACTGTTACAATTAGTAGTGCTGGTGGTGGGGGAACAGATATCGCAATACCAGTGTCTTTTGAAGAAAAAAATAATTATCGCGGGTTTAGGCTAAATGTAAGCGGACTAATGGGTGGACATTCAGGTACCGATATTGATTTACCTCGCTTAAATGCTATTAAAGTGGGTATTGATGCTCTAATGGAGATAAAAGATTTAATTCAAATAGTATCAATAAATGGGGGTACTGTTCATAATGCAATTCCCAGAGATTTTGAATGTGAATTTATCACACCAAAAGAACAAGCAAGTAATATTAAGAAACATTTGAGCCAATGGAAAAAATCCACACTTCATTTAGCCAAAATATCCGAACCTGGAATTAATATTAATTTCAAAGAAACAAAAACTACCAGTGCAATAACACTGGAGAAAACAGCATCTGTTTTAAATATCCTATTTGATGTAGAACATGGACCAATTTCTTATAGCAAACAAATTACTGGTTTGGTTCAGACTTCTAATAATTTAGCAGTTGTTAGATCCGACAAGAAAAATATACAAATTCATGTCAGCACCAGAAGCTCGGTTAATGATGAACTAATTGCTGTTAGAAATAAAGTAAAAGAAATTGGTGAAAAATATAAGGCAAAAGTTACTTTTGAAGAAGCTTATCCTGGTTGGGCACCAAATCCTGATTCTCCTTTTGTTAAAATGGTGAAAAAGGTTTACGAGGAAGTTCTGGAAAAACCGGTTACCCTCGAAGCTATTCATGCAGGATTAGAGTGTGGATTATTCATTGCTTTAAATCCTGAGCTACAAGTAACATCTATTGGTCCTAACATACACAATGCTCATAGTCCAGATGAGTTTATTGAAATTAAAAGTGTAGAAATTATTTGGAATGTTGTTAAAAAAGTGATAGAAAATATGAGTACCTTATAGCTCATATTTTTTACTTTTTTCTTCTATTTTCCTCTTTTTTAGTGATTAAAAACACCATTTCTACTAAAAAAATATAATACC
>JAEORM010000093.1 GCA_016840905.1 Candidatus Gerdarchaeota archaeon
ATTCTTCTTAATTTAAGGAATGAAGATGAAAAAACAATCCTTTTAATTGACCATGATCTCGATTTCATAGCTGAAGTAGCTAATAGAATATTAATTATAAATAATGGGCAAATTGTAGCTGATGGAACCACTCAAGAGATATTAATAAATACCCACCATCTATCGAATTGTGGCTTAATACCATCAAGTATTGTTTCCTTATTTCAAACATTAAAAGAAAGAAAATTACCTATACCTAACATCCCAATAACCTACAAAGAAGCAATTGGTATATTAAAGGAGTTAATAAGATGAGTTTCATTTCTCTATCACACATCTTTTTCAATTATTCTAAAAACAATCCACTCTTTGAAAATCTGAATTTATCATTTGATAAAGGAGAACAAATTGCTATTATTGGTAGAAATGGAGTGGGAAAAACAACCTTAGTGAAACTTATTTTAGGCATGTTAAAACCTCTAAAAGGTCAAATAACTATAGATGGTGAAAACACTAGCAATAAATCAATAGCAGAAATTGCTGCTAAAGTTGGTTTTGTTTTTCAAAATCCAAATGTCATGCTTTTCACCAATTCAGTTGAGAAAGAATTAGAGTTAAGTTTATTGAGATTTAAATTATCAAAAATAGAAATAACTCAAAGGGTAAATAATAGCCTTAAATTTTTTAAATTAGAAGAATTTAATGAAAGCAATCCTAGAACCTTAAGTCGCGGTGAAAAGCAGAAATTAGCTTTAGCTACTGTACTTATTCAAGAACCTCAAGCGTTAATTTTAGATGAACCGTTTTCTGGAATAGATGTTAAACAACAATTAGTTATAGCTAATTATTTATCTGTCTTACAAAAGCAAGGGAAATTAATTATTATTATTTCACATAACCTTGACCTACTATTCGAAAGTTGTTCTCGAGTAATAGCGCTAAAAAATGGTTCAATTGCTTTTGATTCTTCTATTAAAAAATTCTTAGAGAATATGCAAAATTTGTCAGCTATTGGTTTGGAAAAATCACCCTTCATGGATTTAATAGATGATTTGCGACAAAAAAATTTGCCCCCAGAAATATACACTAAACGTGGATTAATTGATTATATAGTACAACACAACCAATTATAACAAATCTTTAGTATCTATTGAATGTTTTACAACAAGAGTAGCTAATCTCTTAATATCAGTTAAAGCATTAATTACAGGGATTCCTTCGAATTCTGTATAATCATTGCTTATTACCCCAGATAAAGCAAAAACTGTTTTATCAAATCTGTGATCAATTTCATCGATAGATTTAGCACAAAGAATTTTAGGTATTTTCTTTTCACTTGTAAAGCCTTCAAGGATTAAATAATCGCCCTTAAAAAAAGGTATTAGCTCTTTTACAGTCATGTGTTTCTGATACATTATTGTTGTCTCTACATTAGAACGAATACCAACCGCTGAAGCTCCTGCTTGCCTGTGTAACCACGAATCTTTACCCTCTTTATCAATTGAAAATCCCTCAATATGTATAGCTTTTACAGTGTTAACTATCTTGCCTTGAGAAACTAATTCTTTTATTATTTCTAACAAAGTGGTTGTTTTACCAGAATTTGTATAACCAATAACTGTAAATATTTTCATATCGATTCTTTCCACAATTTAGATTCATTAGTATTTGGTATTTTTTTTCTTAAAAAAATAATTTTCCTATAATTAATAAAAAATTAAGAATTTCTAAGTATTTTAGTTTCTTTATCATTAACAATATTTTTCATTTAGAATGTATAATATTATATTAGCAAATTTCTTGAGGGCAAAAAATTGAGTTATGATGAAAAACAACTTGCTCAGCTACTAAAAAATCTTCAAGATAGAGATGGTTGGGTAAGATCAAAAGCTGCAACTCGTTTAGGTGAATTAAAAGCAAAAGAAGCAATAGATGAATTAACTAAACTTCTAAAAGAGGACCGTGATTCACTTGTTCGTTCTCATGCTGCTGCAGCTTTAGGTGATTTAGGACCAGAAGCAAAAGAAGCTGTTCAGATTTTAGTTGATACTATGAAGAAAGATAAAACAGTTGGTGTACGATTAGAAGCAGCAGTAGCTTTAGGAAATATTGGTGACACGACAGTTATTCCTGAATTAACCAAAATAGCAATGGAAGATGATGATATAAGAGTCCGTTCTTGGGCTGCAGATGCACTTCGAAAAATTAAGAAATAATTTATCTGTATATTATATGTTTCACCTTGAAATAGTTGAAAAAATCCTCTATTTTTTTCTTATATAAAATTAATTCACAGAAGGAATACTGATAGATTGATTTCCATATTAGAATTTTGAAATAAGAGAAAAAATCCTTTTAAAGTGTAAAAACTAGTTCGAGTTAATATTTACAAATTGATTATATTTGGAGCAAAATTTCATGGTAGACTATTCTAAAAAAATACCCATTAGAGAAATTAAAAAATTAAGCGAAGGTGCCAAAGTTTTAATTGGTGGTTGGGCTGAACACCTTATTCATAAAGGGAAAATCTGTTTCTTAACGGTTAGAGATTCAACAGGCAAGATACAAGTTACTGGTATTCAAACAAAACTCTCCGAAAGTTTGTGGGAAAAACTAATAGCTTTAAAAGATGAGACCATTGTTTGGATAGAGGGTTCAGTTAAGAGAAATGAACAAGCACCTGATGGTATTGAAATTATCCCTACCGAATTGTTAGTATTAAATCCTGTAGAGGGACCATTACCTATTGATGTAACTGGAAAGGTACCAATGGAAGATGGAACTGTTTATGCCTTCAGAGAGTTAACAATAAGAATGCCTGAGTATAGTCTACCGTTGGAAATAAAAGCGCACATAGCACAAGCTACAAGAGAATTTTTCAGAGGAAAAGGCTTCACTGAAATATTTACACCTCTAATAGTTGCAACTGCAACTGAAGGTGGTGCAACATTATTCCCTGTGAAATACTTCGACAAAGATGCATACCTCGCACAAAGTGGTCAATTCTACAAACAAGCAGCTATAACTGCTCATGAGAAAGTTTTTGGTATTATCCCTTCATTTAGAATGGAAAAATCTAGAACAAGAAAACATGTTTCTGAATTTTGGCAAATTGAAGTTGAAGCAGCCTTTTATGATCATATCAGTATGATGCAAGTCTTAGAAGATATGCTTGTGGATGTAGTAAATAAAACCATAAAAATAGCTAAAGAACCCTTAGCACAATTTGGCGCAAAACCACAAAAACTTACTGGTAAATTCCCAAGAGTACCATTCAAAGAAGCAAAAGAACTTTGTACTACGTTTGAGTTAGAAGATCCTGTTAATTTTAACGAAGATTTTACTTCACAAGAAGAGACAGCACTCTCAAATCATTTCAAAACACCTTTCTTCATTACTGAATGGCCTGTCCATACACGAGGAATCTATTATAGAGTAAATGATGATGATCCAAATATCTCAAACAGTTTTGACTTGATAGCTCCAGGTGGTTTTGTTGAATTATGTACAGGTGGACAGCGTGTTCATGAATATGATAAAATGGTTGAAGTAATTAAAAAACAAGGTTTTAGCTTGGATAGCTATGGTTGGTATTTAAACCTCTTCAAATATGGTATTCCACCACATGCAGGTTATGGTTTAGGCATTGAACGCTTAACATGGTGGCTTTGTGGATTTTCAAATATTAGACAAGCAATTATGTTCCCAAGGACTGTAGATATACTAAAACCGTAAAGTTTTAAACCACAAATTAAAAAAGCATAGAAGATTAAGATTTGCTAGAATGGTAAAGTATTAAAGAAACTAAAAGAAATGAGAGATAGAACTAAAGCACAAAACGAAATTCTTTGGTATTTACCAAAGTCTATCTTTCACTATTTCAAGTAAGTTGACAACTTACTAAAACAAACAGGTGAACAAATTCGGAAAAAAGTGAAGAGGATGTAGAAAAGAAAATTGCTTTTTTTTTCTACATTGAGGTGGCTAGTAGGTAACAAAAATGATAGCTCGTGAAAAAATAATAGAAAGGTCTGCTGCAGAATTCTTTGAAGCCAATAAAGCAATAGCAGGATTTGATAATCCAACAAGATCAACTTATACAAGTATTCGTGAATTAGTAGAAAATGCTCTTGATGCTGCTGAAAAAGGTGGTATTCTACCTGATATAGAAATTCACATTGAACTTATGTCACCAGAAGAAATTGGTGATCTTATGGGTATCAAAAATTATCAAGTAGATGAAGAAGCTGCAAGTGAATTTATTCGCTTATCAGTAAGAGATAATGGTATAGGTATCCACCATGCAGATATACCCAAATTATTTGGACGAGTTTTAACCGGATCAAATTATGGTGAACGTCAATCTCGAGGTCGTTTTGGTTTAGGGGCAAAAATGGTTCTCATTTATTCACAATCAACAATTAGAGTCCCTTTTGAAATTAAATCAAGGCTAGCTTTATCTAAAAAGAAATCAGCTGATTTCACGAGTCATTACAAATTATTTATTGATATAGTAAAAAATGCACCTGAAGTGGTTGAAGAAAAGAAATATACAGGTCAATCTAAAAATCAGCTTAAGGAACATGGCACAGAAATTTCTGTTTGTTTTGCTGGAACATGGAGTCGATCCAAACGTTATGTTTTTGAGTATCTAGAAGAAATGGCTGTCATAACACCTTATGCTAGATTCACAATATTTACTCCTGATAATCCTGAAGAACCAATTATTCATACTCGTAAGGTTGAAGCTATTCCTGAACCACCTATTGAAGTTCCTTTACATCCTATTGGTACTGATATAAATCAATTGAAGAGTGAAATTACTAGAACATCTTCAAAAACCATGCAAGAATTTCTTAAAACTCATTTCCAAAGAGTAGGAGACAAAACAGCTCAAGAAGTATTGAAAATCTCTAAAATAAGTCCTACTAAGAATCCAGAAAAATTGGATGAAATGGAATTAAGAAGATTAATACATGAAGGTTTTGTTAAAACAAAATTCCTACCACCAGATGGTAAATGTCTATCACCTCTTGGTCATGAAAATCTTGAAGCTGGTTTAAAGGAAGTATATAAGCCTGAATTCACATGTTCTGAAGGTAGGCCTCCATCAAGTTATAGTGGACATGCTTTTCAAGTTGAAGTTGCTATAGGTTATGGCGGCGAAAATATCTCCCCTCCTTATAAATTGGTTAGATTTGCTAATAGAATTCCACTTCTCTTTGGTGAGGGAAATGATCTAATCAAGAAAACAATTGAAAATATTAATTGGTCTAATTATAAAACTAACCTAAATAATGATCCATTAATTTTTGCTGTTTCTTTAGTAAGTACAAAAATACCATTCCCAGAAACAAGCAAAGAGTATATTGCTGAAGTTGATGAAATTAGAAAAGAACTTCGTCTATGTATGCAAAAAGCAGGACGAAAGTTAATGCGATTCCAAGGGGCTTTAAAGAAACGCCAACAAGCAGCTCGACGGATGAAGATTTTTGAGAAGTATGCCCCGATAGCTACTTCTATTGTTGGTGATATGCTTGGAAGAATGGAAGAAGATGAATTCCAATATATGTTTAGCTCAACCCAGTTTTCTAATTGTTTGCAATTACGTGAAGGATCAATATTTTTACCTAAGAATCCAATCCCAGTAGAAGCGTTACCATTGGATTCTATTGAAGGAGTAGATTTAGAGCGTTATGATATTCAAACCTTACAAGATTTAATACTACTAGATGATGATCAATTGCAAGAGCTCTTTTCATTAGGATTATCAGAGGATGCCATTGATCAAGCTCAACAAATATTATCAGCTATTATGGAATTGCCTGAATTAGCAAAAGATGAATTAGTTGAATCAGTTAGTGCTAAAGCTCTTGATGTTTTTGCTAAAGAAAGAGGTATAGTAGCTGGTATGGAACTCTATGGTGCTTTAGACCTTGTTTCTGTTTTACCAGGCATAGGTCCAGCAACTGAAAGATCATTAAGAGCTCAAGGTGTTCGTAATGTAAAGGAGTTCTTCATAACAGATAATAATGATTTAACGTTAAGCAGCTTACCGATGGGTGTAATTACTGAACTAAAATCTAAATGTAATGTGGATGTTTTACCTAATATTACAGCAAAAACTGTTGCTGAATTACATCAAAAGAAAATTTTCAGTGTATTAGATTTCTTAGAAGCTAAAAAAGCTACTTTAAGCAAAATGTATGGTTTATCTGATGATAGAGTTGAATCTCTCTTTACTTTAATACGTAAAAATCTTGACCTTGAATTAGACTCATTAAGAAAGCCATTAAAAGCAGAGAAGGTCAAAGTTTCTATTAAAGATGAAGAAGGAGAAGAAGAATTTGATGAAGATGCGGAATATGAAGAAGAAGAGGAAGGAGATTTTGAGGAAGAGGAATATGTAGAGGAATTTGCAGAAGAAGATGAAGAAGAGATTATTACTGAACCTCTAAAAGTTCAAGTTCCTGATCCACCCGCATATTATCTAGAATTAGATGCCCCAGTTAGCAAAATGGAAGGTATAGGAAAAACAATGGCTGAAAAGCTCATTGAAAAAGGCATAGAAACAGTTGGAAAATTCTATATGGTGGCAAATAGTCGTTTACTTAAAATTAAAGGTTTAGGAACAAAAACCATTGCTACAAATAGAGCAAATACTGATGTTATGGTACTTCCAAGAATTAATTTTGAAAGTGTTCGAGATTTAAATTTGATGGGTATCTTTACAGTGGGAGAATTCCTTCAAGCAGATGATGATAGTCTAACTAACGTAAGAGGTATACGTTCACCTACAATAACAAAATTAAAGGAAACAATAGAAGAAAGACTTCTAATGACACCTGGTTCAGCTACCACGCCAAAATCTAAATCCTCGAAAAAATCGACAAGCACAAAACCCAAAATTCCTTCTAAAACAGCTACAAAATCCCCACCCAAAACTAAAACTCCTGCTAAAAAACCACCAACTGCTAAAAAAGAAAAACTAGACGAAGAACAAAAAGATCAATCTATAGCTGAATTTTTAGGAACGAAGAAAAAACCAACCAAAGCAACTGAAGAGGAAGAAGAAGATAAAGTTTCTCGTGGACCTCCTAAAGGATTATTAGATCCCAATCTAACAATAAGTAAGTTACCTGGTATGGGAAAAGCTACTGAAGAAAAATTCGCCCAAGTAGGGGTGAAAACTGTAGGTGATATTTTCAGGAAAGATATTAGTAAATTAGCTCAGGTAAGAGGAATCGACGAGAAAGATATAATTGAAATGAGAAAAAATCTTTCAGTTGAAATTTTACCACATGTTACTCCTGCAATACAGATTGAATTAAATGCTGTTGGTATTTACTCTGTTAAGCAATTCTATAATGCTAAAATAGCCAAGACATCAGCAGTTAAGGGATTAGGAGTAAAAACTGTCAAAGTTATTAGAAATCATATTATTCGAGCGTTTAAAACAAGCGCTGAATTGGAATCTAAAAACGAATAATAAGGAAGAATAAAAATGTCTGATAATTCAAGTCACCCCCGCGAAGTTTCCCGTGATAAATTAAAAGCGATTCTAGCTGAAAGAGAAAAAATTAAACAAACGACTAGAAGAAAGATCGAAGACTTACCTGAAGGTATTCAAGAAATAACAGATATTAACCGAAAAGAAGGTATGCGCCGTATCGAGGAAATTTTTAGAAAGGTTTTCGTGGAAACAATTAATGCGGGTACACCAGCTTTAAAAGTTCCTTCAAGAAATGCAAACAATGTTATTTACGATGAAGAATCAGATCTCCTTTTGTTAGGAGAAAATTATTCTGAAAGAAAATGGGATGATATCAGTACAGTTAAGAAATTTACAGCTCAATTAAGAGTTTTACAGATTATTCATGAGCTACTCGAACAGAATATTCATGGTAGCAAGAGAGAAATTTTTTACAATGATGTTGCATTATTTGAGGATCAAAATCGTGGTAGTGATCCTCTTATAGAAGATTGTGCGGTGATGCTTGGAACCTATCGAAAAAATGTTCATGTAACAGCTAATGATAGAGGTTTAGTTGTTGGCCGTTTAACCTATCTAGATCATGGAGATGTAATTGATTGTACAAAACAAGGTTCAAGTGGTAAAAATGTTAATCCTATGCAAGATCATGTAACAGATTTGGAATCTGATGCTGAATTTATTTTACTTGTTGAAAAGCAAGCTGCTTTTCTAAGATTAGCAGAAGATAAATTCTATGAACGTTATCCATGTGTTATCTTGACCGGTAGTGGTCAACCAAATGTTGCTACAAGGATTTTTCTAAGAAGAATGAGTCATGACCTTCAATTACCAGTATTAGCTGTAATGGATAGTGATCCATTTGGGCTTGATATTCTTCGTGTATATGGTTTAGGTAGTAAAGCACTTTCTTACGAATCATATGAACTTGCTACTCCAAATATTCAATGGTTAGGTGTTCGTCCAACTGATTTAGACAAATATAATCTCCCACAGAATACACGATTGCCAATGTCTAAAATGGACATTAATCGTGCTAAACAAATGATGGACGAGAAATTTGTAAAAGTTCGACCAGAGTGGACTAAAGAGCTAAAACTAATGGTGGAAACAAAACAAAAAGCAGAAATTCAAGCGTTAGCAAGCAGAGGTATGAAATTTTTCACTGATGAATATCTTCCTACGAAGATTGAAACAGGTGATTGGGTATAGTTCTTTTTTTGAAAATAATAAGAAATCAAAAGAAATAGATGTTAAATAACATCTCATTTCTAATTTATTTCTTTAATGAACAGTTATTTTACATTCTTGTTCATTCGTAGTTTTTAGCTCTACCCAACAAAATATTTTACAACATTTTGGACAATAATATGCTTTATTACTTCTAGGGTGTGGTTTGACATGATGATAGCTAATGTCACTATCAGTTAGTTCTGTAAAACATTTGGGACAATAATAATTTGTCATGTTGTTTGACTCCCTCCAGAGTCTCAATCACTCGTTTTACTTCTAATACTTAAATCTATGTTTTGTTTGGGTAAAATTAGATTATCATACTAATTTCTTTATCATCAAAAGTTTTTTGAGCTAGTATTTTTTGGTTGATAGTGTATATAGGTGATATTAGTGTCGGACTTCGAAAAAACTTTTGTTATGGTAAAACCAGATGGTGTTAAACGTCGATTAATTGGTGATGTTATTTCTCGTCTTGAAAAGGCTGGATTGCGGATTGTTGCTATGAAAATGCTTCAGTTAACAAAGGCTATGGCAGAGCAACATTATGCAGTGCACAAAGGTAAACCTTTCTATTCAGGACTTATTAAATTCATTTCTAGTGGTCCAGTTGTAGCAATGATTGTTGAAGGGCAAAATGCTGTGAAACGTGTTCGGAAAATTGCTGGAGCTACCAATCCTATGGAAGCAGAAGTTGGAACTATTCGTGGTGATTTTGGTATGGTTATCGGTCGAAATATTATCCACGCTGCAGATTCACCAGAAAATGCTAAAATAGAGTATTCGATTTACTTTACAAAATCAGAAATAGTTGATAATCCAATGCTTGATGAAGAATGGATATATGAATAAGTTATTCACATTTTTATTAGGAGGTAGCTAAAATGTCAAAAGAACCGTCTCCAAAAGAAACTGATGAACCAATTGCTTTACCTAAAATAGATGAAACAAAACGCATTAAAGCTCCAATAGCGGTAATATTAGGTCATATTGATCATGGAAAAACATCAATTTTAGATGCTGTTCGTGGAACAGCTGTACAAGCCCGTGAGGCTGGGGGAATTACTCAACAGATTGGCGCATCTTTTTTTCCAATTGAAACAATAAATGAAATCTGTGGACCTTTATTGAGTAAAGGAGCTATTAAACTTAAAATACCAGGAATTCTTATTGTTGATACTCCAGGACATGCTGCCTTCCTTAATCTCCGTACTCGAGGTGCATCAGTTGCAGATATAGCAATTGTTGTAGTAGATGTTCAAGCTGGATTTCAACCTCAAACTTTTGAATCATTACGATTATTAAAACAAAGGAAAATCCCATTTCTTATTGCAGCAAATAAAATTGATCGGGTTGCAGGTTGGAAGAAAAATGAAGGTCTTTCTTTCCGAGAGACTTTCAAAAAACAAACAGTTGATACTCAAACAGCATTAGATAAACATCTATACGAACTTATGGGTGAATTATCTAAATTAAAATACCCTTCAGATAGATATGATCGCATTAGAGATTATACTGAAACTGTAGCAATTGTCCCTACAAGTGCTAAAACTAAAGAAGGAATTCAAGATTTATTTCTAGTTTTATCTGGTCTTGCACAACAATTTCTTATGAAAAAATTGGAATATAGTGAAGGAAATGGCATCGGAACTATTCTTGAAGTTACAGATGAAGTGGGTATGGGTACTACTTTAAATGTTATTGTACATAAAGGAACTTTCACAAAAAATGATCATATTGTTTTTGGAGCAAAGAATGGTGCAATGGAAGCAAAAATACGAGCCTTACTTGAACCAAAAGCTCTCGATGAAATTCGAGACCCTCGAGAGAAATTCAATTCTATTGAAATGGTTCATGCTGCTGCAGGGATTAAAATTTCTGCTTCAGGTTTAGGTGATGCTTTAGCTGGTGCTCCTGTTATGGTTGCTAATACTCCAGTTGAAATCAAAGAAGCTAGACATCAAATTGAAGAAGAAATGCGTGTTATTAAAATCGAAACAGATAAAGAAGGTATAATAGTAAAAGCTGATACTTTAGGGGCATTAGAAGCTTTAGTTAAAGAATTTAGAGATAGAAATATCCCAATCAAAATTGCTGATATTGGTGATGTTTCTAAAACAAATGTCACTGATGCAATAGTTGTCAAAGAGAATAAACCTTCTTTAGGTGCAATAATTGCTTTTAATGTAGATTTGTTACCTGATGCTCAAGAAGAATTAGAAGTTAATGATATTGAATTCTTCAAAAGTGATATTATCTATACGTTACTAGATGATTATGTTCGTTGGAAACTTGATATAGAACAAAAACTAAAAGCTGAAAGCTTGAAAGATTTAACCTATCCGGGTAAATTTAAAATTCTACCAGGAATGGTTTTTCGTGCGAGTAAGCCAGCAGTTGTAGGCGTGGAAGTCTTGGCTGGAAAGATTACTCCTAGAGCAGGTATCATTCGTGGAACAGATGGTAAAAAGTGTGGTTCTATTCAACAAATTCAAGAGAACAATCAATCAATCCGTGAAGCTAAAAAAGGCATGCAAGTAGCAATCTCTATTCGAGGTCCTACAATTGGAAGACAAATTACAGAAGATATGGAATTGTACATTGACTTACCAGAAGGTATTGTCAAACGAATCAAACAAAAATACTTAGATGATCTTACCGTTGACGAAAAAAATGCTCTTGATGAGTTTATTAAACTAAAACGTAGTCTTGATCCAGATAATAAATATTGGGGATATTGATATCCTCACAATCTTTTTTCTTAAAAAAACGTTTATCTAGGGTTTTTTTGATTTTTACTTTACTTTCAACAACCTTAAAACTTAAATTCTTACTAGATATTAATTAGAAATTATCATATATTATAATGTAATAAGAATTTAAATCAATGAGCAATGTCAACTAAATAATTTGGGTTGTTGAAGGGTAAAAATTAATGATTCAATTTGTATGGATTATTATAAAAGATATACCCGTTTCGGGAATGCGGTTCATAAAATCAACAGATTTAGAAGAACGTGACCGTTTGGAAAAATTCTATGGTTGGTTAGGAGGTCCTATAACCGACTATACAGAAAAAGTTCACGATATTATTATAGAAGGAACCAAATATTATTACCATTCTCAAAATTCAGTATTTTTTGTTGTTGGAGTAGACTTGGAAGAAACAAGCATCCCTTCAATTTTTCTTCCTGAATTGGAAAATCAATTTTTCAATCATTTTAATATGGAAACAATAGCAGGATTCGATGGTAAAGATGCTACACCTTTCCGATCATTTGATAAAACTTTATTAGAATTAGTTAAAGCTTTTGATCAAAGAAAATCCGATACAAGGGGAAATCGGAAAGATTTAGATGCTTTTGAAGTTCTAAATCTCCCTTCTGACTTACAGATGGTTGCATTAGTATTAGTGAAAATGCAAGTTGTTACTCCTGATATGGTATCTCAAGTTACAGGATTGTCCTCTAGTGAGGTAGAGAGGCAATTAAAAGACATCTATCAAAGAGGATATCTTTTCATTACTGTAATATCAAATAAATCCTATTTTTCGATTAAACCTTTTGAATCGGATGATAGCACTAAATTCTTTAGTTCTAAATCTCCCGAATCAACCAAAAAAATACCTAATGTTGATTTGCAACAAAAATCAGATTCAACAAGTCCTGTTGCACAAGATACATCTTTTGGTTTGCTCCCATCAAAAGATGAAAAGCATAGTAAAATAGACATTAGCCAAGCTGACTTAACATCTATACAAGATGATGTAAAATCAGATGGTTTGGAAACTGCAATGATGGCTCCACCAAATTGGGAAGCATCACAAATGGGTGCTGAAAGTTCTTTTAGTTCAACAGATTTGGGTGATGAAGAAACTACTGAATTCTCACAACCTAGTCAATCAGATCAGTTCCTTGATGAATCTGATGATAAAAAGGAATCAAAAGGCATCAAAATGAAAATTGATCCCATTGCGAGGGATATTGATAGATCACTTAGAACAACTATCGTTATACCCAAAAATGGCTTTTTACCAGCAAATTCACTTCGAAGAGAAAGAGGATTTATTTCAGGTAAAATCCGCATTCCAAATGAAAGAAATAAAGATCCTTTCCTGTTAAATTCACTTTTTAAGAAAGATATAGAGAATCTTTATGAAGCACTCTTTATTGGTGATTTCATAATTTTAGCTAGTGATAAAGAAACATTATTTGAAGATGAATTAGTTGATCAGCTTTTTGAAACCATGAATATGCTCACACCTCATAGAGAATTAAAATTCGTAAAAACAACAACATTCGTCCATCCTAAAGATGCTGATGTTATAGCTATTCATAAAGATTTATTGAAGTATTATTCATGGGCAACTATTCTAGACTTAGATAATGGTAGAATAATTGGTGGTACTGCCTCTGAATATTCTAAAAATTTTGTTAAGAAAACAAAAAAGATTACAGATTCTAAAGAATTTTTACATGAGATAACAACAACCGTTTCTATTCTTTTAAAAATTGGTCGAGATATCAATACTCTAAAAATTGAAGGACGATCACCAGACCAATATCTTACCGAAGTTCGGAAAACTTATGGTGCAGCTGCTTTAGATATTGGATTAATTCTTTCTGAACGATTAATTAGATTACATAAAGACTGTGCTTATATTGCTGGTTTTTATATTCGTAAAGGTTTAGAGATTGTAGTTCGTGCTGTTTTATTAGGTGAACCTATAGTTGTTGTGGGTGATGACCCTATGAATGTCTATCACATCATAGAAGCATTATCGATTTTTGCCCCAAATAAAGCAATAAATGCTCAAATTTGGACAACTAATTTAGCTGAAATTGATGTTGATGAATTTGATATCATGGGTGCACAAGAAGGCACTGATAGATTATTCAAAGGAGCTGTTCGAGTCAATCTTCGATCAATGATGGCTTATGGTGGTCAACGTTCAGAATTCCTCCATAATTTCTTACGTCAAATGTGGCGTCGTCGGTCTAAAGATCGACCGAAATTTATTAGAGAAAATATTAGCGATATGCTTACCAATGCCAATAAAATCATTCAACGATTCCAAGTGTTTGGTGATAAAGAGCCTTCCAAACAAGACATAAAAGATATCTTTAATGACTATGAGCCACTTTTCGCGGAATTTGCTGCTGAATTAATCTCAAAAGATCATCAAGAAATTGCATTAAAAATAAAGAATTCCATTTGAAAAACCAAATCCTTTTCACTTTCAATCCAATCAGAACATATTATCGCAACCTTTTAATTTAGTAGTGTCTTTATTAGAAAAAGATTCAAAAAGTAGTAAATGGAAATCTAATTAACTTAATTACAGGATGTGAAAGAATGAGGAAAGGTCCATTAATTGCAGCTATTATTTTATTCGTTATTAGTATAACCATGACCATTTTAGGTGGAGTTATGTTTTCACCCGGATTATGGTCTGATTGGCTCTTATGGTTTGGCATAGTAATTTTCAATATCGGATTAATCATTATGGTAGTTTCTTTTATTAAAAAGCCCGGTGCAGATGAAGAAAAATCCACAAAAGAAAATGCAGAACCAAGTGCTTAATTTTTCTTCTTTTTTATTTCTTTATTAAAAGCAAATGTTTTTTGATTAGTTTCTTAACTTTAATAAATAATAGATAGCATTATCAAAAAGGTAGGTAAAAACTTTGAGCTATGCAAGTCAATTAGGTACTTTTAGTGTTACATTAAGAAAACGTTTTCTTTCAATCTCATTGCCCATTCTCATATGTTCAGTTTTGAGTGGTATTTGTAGTTGGATTGTTTTTGGTTATTTTACAGGTGACTTTGGCGGTGAAGAAATGCCTCAGGCAGAGATTGGTAATAGTCCTTATATTACAGCAATAGTTTTTGTTGCTATAGCTTTTGTTGGATCAGCAGGTATATTCCTAATAATCAAATATTCTGGCTTTAAAGTACTTAAAGCCATTTTTGCTGTAGCAATATTCATAACATCATTTTTCTTTGCCTTCTTGATAATTTTCGCTACACCATATTATATTTTAGATTTGACTACAGATAATACTGTTTTCTCTAATAGCACAGATATAATTATTTTAGTACTAAGTATCCTTGGGGGGCTTGTTTTTGCGATAGTTACTATTCTCTCTATGGTTTATCAAATTATACCAAGACCAGTTCCTCAAATAATGGCAGTACTTTTTGCTGTTCTAAGTGGAACATTTTTGGCTACGTTTTTACCAACATTAGCTGCTATCCTAGTAATGATTGGTTTGAGTATTTATGATATTATTTCAGTTTTTAAAGGGCCTATTAAAAAAATCGCTGAAATAACTGAAGAAAGATATAATGAAGAAAATAATATTTCGGAACCAACCGAACCAGAAAGAGAGGAAATAGACGTTACTTCAGATGAGGATTCAACATCAGAAACAGCCACTACTGAAACAACCGATACAAGAGTTGACGATTCACAATATGTATATATTGATTATATTGAATTGGGACTTGGCGATTTAGCATTTTTTGGTATGCTATTCAGTTTTGCATTAATTAAATTAGGACTTTATTCAGCAATTGCAGCATTTGTTGGTGTAATTATAGGTTCAATTTTTACGATTAGATTACTAAATAAAGCAAAAATGATGCCAGGATTACCAATTTCAATAGGTTTGGGTTTAATCTTCGCTTTTGGTGTTTGGGGTATCTTAAAACTTGTAGGGTATTCTGGTTGGAGCTTTGGCTGGATTGATCCAGTATGGTTCTAAGAAAAAGAAGTGAAAAGTTGAGGTACATAACTTTTCATTTAATTATAAAAAAGGAGATTAATATTCTCCTTCATATTCATCTTGTTCATCAGCAGTAATTTGCATATTGCTTGGAAGAACTTTGAATGTAAAGTCCTCAACGCCTTCTGTGATAACACCATCAGGAGGTATTTCACCTCTAGCACGTTTGACTTCTCTTGCTAATAACCAATAAACAAGGGCAAGGGCTCTTCTACCCTTATTGTTAGTCGGTATACAAAGATCAACACCTTTCAATTCATTGTCTGTATCGCACATAGCGACAACAACAATACCAACTTTATTTGCTTCTTTTATTGCTTGCTTATCAGCGCGAGGGTCAGTAACAAGTATTACTTCAGGTTCAATGAAACCTGAAAATTCAGGATTAGTTAATGTTCCGGGAATGAATCTACCTGGAACACTTATAAAACCACATGTTTTAGATAATCTACTTGCAGGGACTTGTCCATATTGTCTTGCAGAAAATACTGCTACTTGACTTGGTTCATATCTTGCTAAGAATTTAGCAATTGTTCTAATTCTTTGATCGGTCGCCCTGATATCTAAAACATATAAGCCATCACTACGAATAAGGTAAATGAATTTCTTCATTGATTTTGTGCCTATTCTGGTGCCAATATGTACACCAGCAGCTAAATATTCATCAAGACCTGTTAATAGTTCTTCAGTTATTTGATCTGGTTCTATTGCCAATTTTATGTACCTCAAAGATTTTCTCAAATTAATATGTTACTAATTTTGTTGAAGCAAAATGCAGAATATTTGCTTTATATTTCTTTTGTTTGAAACGAGTACTCGTTATATATGATTCTTTTGTAGCATCTGTATTTTATCTTTCAAGAATATTTTCAAGATTTTTAATTGCATTATCTGAACTATGAATCATATTTCTCACGGTAGCTCGAACCTGTCCGCTATTAGCCTCTTCACCGCAAACTGTCACAATAATCTTTTTTGCAGGTCGACCATCATCCATCATGCTGTCATAAATTTCAAAGATTAATTTCAATTCGCCAATAATCATTTCTTTTACTTCAAGCATATTTACTACTGAAAATAAAATAGAAATTTCTCGTTCATTAAATAAAGAATCAGACGTATAGGGTGAAGCTATTGATTCAACCACCGGACCCATTTCATTGACATCAATACTGAAAATACTAATGATTTGTTTTCGCAATCCAATTTCTGCGCGTTTGTCTTTCATAACAGGTAGTTTAAATCTCGACAAATTTTTTTTCCTCAAATAACCTTTAGATTGCTTTTTTTTTGTAGTAAAGCTACTTTTTATCGACTAATGAAAATAATTTAGTCACTCACATATAATAAGGTTAATGGAATGACAAAATTACTATTTTATTATTAAAAAATAAATTATTGAGGGAGAAATTACTCTCCCTAAAAAAAGGAATTATTTCAATGGAATATAGAGACTTGATTTTGTAGCACCCATACCAGGGGAACCATGTTTAACCAATTTTGTACTGAGAACAAATTCACCAAAAACATGACCTATTTGATCTGGATGAATAATCATTTCTACGAAATCTTTACCGTTATGTACGGCAATTTTTGCATTAACCATTTCAGGAAGGACAATCATATCTCTTTGATGGGTCCTTATTGGCTTGATTTTCTTTTCTCCATCTTTTATTAATCTTATTTGCTTTCGAATATCTTCGAGTAATTTCTTTCTTCTAGGGGTCCAATAGGATGGTCTTGTTAAGCTTCTTCGTTTTCTTGAAGGGAGCATTTTAATGAACTCATCCATTGAAACTGCTTGGAGTTCCTCAAAGGTTAATCCCATATATTTGAATTTACGAATTTCTGCTTGGGTTACTTCTTGTGCGGACAATTTTATCAACCTAATATTCTGTATGTACAAATGTTATTACAATTATTATTTTATTGTTCTCATTTGCGAAGTTTAGCTATTAAAAATCTTCCTTTTTTAATGAAAAATGAGGGTAATATTATATCTAATAAATGCTATTTCCAATTGGTAAAAAGCGAATTAAGGTTGATTAACTAATGATTTATTGGGAAAATGACTCGTTTTTATTCAGCACAGGCTTACCATTAAAAAAATTGAGTAAATTAGTGGCTAATTCTTCTACCGAAACAGAACTTAAAACAGCTCTTAAACTTCAAGGAGAAAAATATCTTTACCGATATGAAACGATTAATGAATATTATTCTTTAGCTAAACAAGGACTCCTGAAATTACCAATTATCGTCATTATTGCAGGAATTCCAGGATCTGGGAAAACTGTATTGGCCAAGGAAATTTCCACAGCTATAAACATTAGTTTGGTAATTGGTGGTGATGTTTTACGCTCAGCTATCCGATCATTTCTTCCCAAAGAATCTAATGAAGTTTTTTTCACTAGCATTTATGATACTTGGAAATTGTTTGGTGAAAAAACATCTGAAAATCAATTACTTGGTTTTACCGAGCAATCGAAAATCATGAATCAAGCAATTGAAAGAATGATTGCTGATCGAGGAATTCGAGATGGTGAAAGCTTAATAGTTGAGTATTTGCATTTTCTTCCTTCACAATTTAATGCTGAGTTATTACAACATCCTAGTATCATTCCTATTGTCCTGCGTATTAATAATACTCAATTATATAGACAACGATTGCAATCCCGCTCAAATTATACTCACCTTGGACGCTCAGGTGAACGTTTAATTACCAATATGGATGCCTACCTTTTACTCCAAGAGCATTTATGTTCTGAAGCAAGTGATTATAAAATTCCAATAATTGATATAGATGATTTCACACAAGGATTCGATCAAATATTAGACTTAATCATAAATCGTGTTAACATTTTAAATACACTAAAGAAATATGATAAACCTTTATCATATGTAGAAAATCTTGAAAATGAAAGAAGGCTCCTTGGATGAAGAACAGATCAGCTGCTGTAGCATATCCAACAATACCAATAATATTCTTAGGAGGGATAAAACCAGACAGAACACCGCTATATGATACTATGGGTCTAGCAGTAACCAATCAAAAAGAAACGACTCGTACAGAAACTATTATTACAGGTGCTGAAATAACTGGCAATACAAAGATAGATTTCTTCTTAAATAACCAAAAAATATCGGGTAAACGAGGAGATCAAATTTTAAACTCAATTAAGAGTTTCTTAGGGATAGAAAAAAACATTCATTTAATTATCAAGTCAGCAAATTATGATATTTTTAGTGGTAGTTCTGATTCTGGTTTAGCAGCATTATACACTGCATTAAATGATCTTTTGGAATTAAATTATTCAAAAACTGAATTATTAAAATATGCTATGAAAGGCTCAGAAAGTGCAGGACGTAGTCTTTTCGGAGGATTAACATTAACAAAAGTAAATGATAAAACAATCACTGTTTCTCAATTAGCTTCAGAAAACGAATTAGCTTCATTGAAACTTTTTTCAATACCTTTTCATTATAAATCAAGAATAACAGCTGATGAAATTCATGCTGGAATTGTAACAAATCCATTATTTATCAAACGAGTGGAAAAAATACCTGAATGGATTGATGGTATAAAAGATTCTCTAAAAAGAAAAGATTTTATTAATTTATTAGCAATTGCCGAGGAAAATATTAGAAATGCACACGAATTGCTTGAAGAAATTGGTCTAGTTATTAGAAAACCTGAAATGATGAAATTATGTACAGATATTCAAAATATGCGAAAGGAGGGTATTCTTGCTTATTATCTAATTGGAGGAGGTAATTTGGTAACTGTAGCAACAACCGATACTTATGCTAAGGCTGTTGAAGAGGAATTGAAAAGAAAAGACTGGACATATTACCATTTTAAAGTTGCTAGTAGCCCAAAACCGCTAATATAATAGATTTTAGTTTAAATAAACAGCTAAATATTAGTAAAAATCAATAAAGTATCACCCAAAAACCTTTTTTCCGAAGGAAGTATTTAATTATTTGAATTTTATTCTTTTATATAAGAATTAAAGTAAATATTTAGTAGAATTTGAGCGAGGAAAACTATATGGTTGAAAATGATCAAACCCCAATAATAACAATAGCTGAAATGTTGCAACTTGTTCCCAATCAATCATTAAAATTATCAAAAGAATTTCTTAAAGCTTTGAAACCAGAGATTGGTAATTATGCAGTAATAATTTTAACACCTAATACAAAGATCATTAGAATTATTCCAACTAGCTCAAGTAAAGTCTATAAAATTGGTATTGATATCGGAAAACTTACACCTGATTTCTTACGAAAAATTGGTAATTTGTTCTTAGAAATGGGTTTGAAAGCTCTCTATTCAACTGGTTTATGTTTTATAGAAGAGAAATGTGTTTTCGATGGTTATATTGATGCCGAAGAATTCAGTAAAATCGATGTAGAATATTTAAAATCCCAAGTATTAGCTGTTGAGGGTATAACAGGTATTGATA
>JAEORM010000007.1 GCA_016840905.1 Candidatus Gerdarchaeota archaeon
AAATTTGCTTAAGAGTGTTTGTGCATCGGGAAATGTTTCATCCTCAATAATCGTCATTGTTCCTTCACGACCTAGAGATAATTGTGGGTTCCCTTGCCAAACATTTGTATAACCATTTTTAATCTCTAATAAATCGCCAAATTTTACTTCGTTAATCTTACTTCCCCATAAACTGAAAGTTAATGTTCCTGTTTCATCACCAACTTTGAAATCACAAACTCTTGATTTGCCAAATTTTGTATTTACTGTTCGTGGTTCACCGGTAGCAATTATTCTAACACGGACATTTACTCCTGGTTGTTTAACAGGTTCGATATCTTTTATTTTTATAAATTCCATAATATTCACACCAACATTTGTAAGTTGATATATTAACTATAGGAAATACAAACCGTTATTTGTAATTTTCTGATAAAAAGGACTTTTTTAAGATAAATTTGACTATTTTCCAGTAATTTTTTAATGAAGCACCAAATTTTTAACTAAAGGACTATGCTATTCAAATGGAGTAATTTCTATGACTAAAGGAGCAGGAAAACCTGAAAATAATTTTACAGCAATTTGGATGGGTGATTTTTCAGAAATCATCAAAGATGCAATTGATATGAAAACTCAATCACAAGTTAATGGATTTGATCTATCGGTAAAAGAGATATTTAGCCTAGAAGGGGAAGGAATAATTGATTTTGATAATTCTAAAAGATCACTACCCGATAATGTTCCAATTGAATTAGTTAATGATGAATATTGGTCACTAACTCCTGGAAGTTATATTGTTAGATATAATGAAGTTGTTTCAGTTCCCATGAATGCTGTAGGAATAATTCAACCACGAAGCACACTAATGCGTATGGGTTCAACTATTATCGGCGCTTGGTGGGATTCTGGTTATTCAGGACGAGGACAAGGATTGTTAATCGTTGGACGACCAATTAAGATTTATAAAAATGCTCGAGTAGCGCAAATTGTATTTATACTCTCCAAAAAAGTAGATTCAGGTTATAGTGGAACTTATCAAAATGAAGCAAAATAATCTTGATATTTATTACCATTAGATAATTTCTTTTTTACTTTTTACTTCTTATATTAGAAAAAATAGATTTACTTTTTTTTTCGAAAAATGCTATTACTCACTTCTTAGTTTTTTGTTTTTCAAAAAAAAATTCGGAATAAGTCCTCCATTTGTTCAAGGGTTCGTTTAGCTGGTTGAACAACTAAACCTGCTTTTCTAGCATTTTGACCTTTAAATTTCATTGCCATAGTGAAATGCTCTGATCGTGCTATTAAGAGGCTCCCTTGCTCGGTTCGGATATTCATATGTCTGAAATTATCCTTCTCATCTTCAAGACTTTGAAGTGCTAATAATGTGCTAATGCTTTTTATGGTATCGATTAGCATTGCAGCTGTTCCTTCAACATTGATTGATCCTTTATGCTCATGTACACTGCAACATGGTAATCCTTCTTCAGTAGTAAGTACTATATCCGAGGCACCTGAACGTTCCATTAATTCTCGGAGGATTTTTTCAGCAGTCACATTTATTGATTCATTTTCCATAATAAATCGCCTGTTTTCATAAAGGCTTCAACAATTGAAAGGTTATAATGACAAAATTATTTTTGCCAATAAGAAAATCACGGTAATACTATAAATTTATTCTGATATTAACACTAATTCTTTTTTTCGAAAAAATGAAAAAACCATTAACTTTTCTTTCTATTAGTTAGAAAAGTAATGGATAAGCTAGCTCATGTAGAATTTCATACTTTCTTCTATCAAAATCAGTTTCAGCAAGTAATTCGTTAATGTAGTTAAACTCGTATTCATTAAGGGCAATCGGGAAAACTTGTTTATCAATGTCTTCTTTTGGTACATCTAAGAATCGTAGAATCAATGGTCCTAGGTAACCAGTTTCTACATAAATTTGAACAATCCAGTGGAAGAATTTCATAAGTTCTTTAAGAGTGGTATTTTCTATTGCTTCAACGATGATATTATAGGAAGTCATTAGAGCAGCTCTTCTTGTTAGATAATCTTTTGTATCACCTGTGTCAATTAATGCAGGTAATAAATTAAGATCAGCCCAACCAGCTAGAGCAATGATCACTGCATATTGTAAATCTGCTTTGCTTTTCTTTAGAATATCAAGTAAAATTGGCAAGGAAGAGTCATGACCTATTTTTCCAATTGATTCAATGAGTGCTAGTTTTTTAGCTAAACTTGCTTCATTAAGCTCTTTGTGCAATAATTTAACCAAGTCTTTATTTGGCTTACGTTCATAGACGTTAGCAATAGCCATTGAACAAGCATTACGAACATTCCAAGAAGGATCATCTAAGCTAGTTATTAAAGCATCAATAGATTGTTGACCACCAACTTCAAGAAGCTTCAATGCACCACGTACTCTATCGATTTCTTTTTCGGAACCAAGCCTTCTTTTAGCTATTCCTCTTTGAAATGCTCTTTTAATGAAAGCCATCTTAAGGACCCTCCTGTTGACTAACTATTTCCTCTATAAGGACTCTTACAGAAGCTAGTTTTGATTGGCTCATCTTTTGAAGGTGAGTGTAGTCAATGTTTTTCCTTACTCCACTTGAAGCATATAATGTATCTGGAGCTCTTCCAGTTTCTTCGTCAATTTCTTCATCTTTCTTTTGTGATGCTACAAAATCTAGTAGTTCTTTTGAAACGTCAATTGCTCGAGTATAGATAGGTACATCCCAAGGTGATATAGGATTTTCATCCAAAGCACCAACTGTTAATAAAGTACCAACTACCATTCTATCTAATTTCTTAAACATAATAATATCAGGGAAACCTGGTGTAGGCATGACAAAATTCTCACGATATAATAAACTGTGATTGTGTAGGATTAAAAGCTGTTCTAAACTGATTGATTCGTCATCAAGTTCAAAGATATAGATTGGTTTGTAATCAACTATAACGTAACCGTAGTATTGGAATGCTTTGCTACCTTGAAGCCATTCGCCAACATTAACACATTGGTTTTTATTTAAGAATTTGATATATTCATCCAATTGGTCCCAAACATTCTCATAAATGTTCCAAGTTTTTCGCCAATAACCTCAACTATCAGCATGCCAGTAAACATTAGTAGATTGTGTTGATTCACGAAGGTCTTTAATGATTTTTCTTACATCAGACCCAGCACCAATCTTGTTAATTAGGTCTAAATCACTATGCATCTCGAGTATTGCTTTTATGATTTCTCTTGGTTGGTCTTTGATCTCTTCGAAAGCTCTTATTATTAATTCATATGATAATCTATTGATAGGTGGTCCATAGATTGGTTTGAGTAATTTTGGTAAACTACTAAATGGATATTCACCTTTCTCGAGAATTTTTTGACCAATTGAGAAATGAATGTAATTAGCCAAAGCTTCAGAAATGATACCTGTAAGGTTCTTTTTCTTGATCAGATCAGCTCGTTTATTTAGGAAAGTAATTATTTCAAGCATGAAATTTTGGAAGAGAGATACTTTTCTGGATGATTCAGGAGGAACATAGAATTCTTGTACGCCAAAAGTTGATAGTGTTCGAATTACTGCAACCATATCTTGGAAATAAGGTAATCCCCAGGTGATATTTCTACTATCTTTTAATCCATGAGCATTATTCATAATTAATTCTTTAATGATTAAGTCCATTCGATAAATTTGTGTTTGAGTATTGCTATCATTGGAAGCACTTTTATCAGCGAAATATGCATGAGCAAAAGCATGTATAAACATCATTCGTAAAGAGAAATCTCTTTCAGGCGTATCTTTAAGTTCAAAAGGCAAACTTAGATAGATCATTGTTGGTTTACTTGGGAATACTGAAATACATTCGTCAGCTAAGTAATTTCTTGTTCGTGATTTTCGTAATGTTTCTATTATTTCTTGTGAAAGAACAGCATGTGGACTTCCACCTAATTCCATTACTTGATATAAACTAGCATGCAACTCGGGATCTATAAAGACCAATACTTTATAATCCTCTGGACATTCACCAACAAATTCCTCGAAATCTTTTCTTGCTTGTTTATATATTTCAACTACTCGTGGATTGTCCAAGTCGCATACTCTCCATAACAATGGTTTTAGCTAATTCATCCATCCTTGATGGATCAATAATTACTGGATAGGTTATACCCCTTAGAGTTCTACGAGTATCCTGCCAAATATCAGTATACTTCATTCTTTCTGAACCTATTAAGAAGTAAGAAACTTTCCAAGTTCTACTTTGGTCTCTAATAGCTTCTCTTAGAAGGCTATTCAATTCAATGTAACAATTTCTGCTAATGGGATCAATATCATCGCGTTCTTCCTCAAAATAATTGAGAAGACTTGCGGTTGGTTTTGGTTCATAACCTGGGATAAGCTCATTAGGACGTCCATCTGTAACGATTATTAGATGGATATCTCTATCTTGAGTATTCTTTTTAACTCTCGCATGCTCAATTGCTGCTTTTACAGAAGCACTCATAGGGGTTCTTCCTTTAGCAGTAGCTGTTAGGAGAAACCTTTCTAAGTCCGAATCAGTTGAAACTATTCTTCGAGCTTTCGAGATAGGGACAACTGCAGTTCGGAAGGCTTTTTGATTTGAACGTCTTGTTCTTCCTTGTTTTTTGAAATAATAGAAAATTGCTAGAGAAGTTAATAATGCTCCTTCAAGTCTTGAGAAATGAGTGTTTTGAACAACATTTCTCATGGATTGAGAAGTATCAACTATCAAATAAATTTGAGCATTTCTATCTTTCTTCATAACAACAATATCATCAATATCAATTGATTTAGGGGGAATGTGTTGAGAAGTAAGTATCGAATGTTGGAATGTTTTCTTCTTATGGATTTTTCCACGAGGACGAACAATAGTATCAGTAATAGGTCGAGCTGGTAGTTGTCGTGTTAACCAATTTCCTAATTGATTCCCTAAGAAATCCATTACTTCTTCTCGTTTAATACGCATTTTATGTCCAAATCGATCAGTTATTTCAATATCAGTTAATTCTTCAAGTGTTCGGAGTGATTCGGTCAATTGCTTTTTGTATTCAGCAGAGCCTTCAAATCCTTTGAGGTGTTTTTGAATGAATTCTTCGATTTCTTCTTTAGTTTGTAATTCACCCATATTAACTTTCAACAAAGCATCAGGTAATGCATTATTACCGAGGTATTCGAGAATATCTAATTCCCGAATAAGATCCTCTTCCTCTAAGGGGGTTAAAGGAGTGATCAATAATCTTCTTTGAATATTTTTCACTGCAACAGCATTTTCTAAAGCCATACCTAATACTAAAGCCTCTCGAGAGCTTTGACCTTTCCGTGGGTCACGCCACTTCTGTAAAACACTTGCAGCATCGGCAAAGTCAAACACAAAATCAGGGTCGCGCCACATGGTAAAAGGATCTGTGAACCTTTCGCGAGTGATCATGTGTATTCTATGAGGCATTTCATCTGCTCTCCATTTTTTTAGCTAATTTTTTCAACTGATATTTTTTCTATATATGATCTACTAATAGCAACTGTTCATAACTTGCTTTGAGTTGCTCAATGACTTTTTCTTGTACTTTCTTTGGTTGTTTTTCCATTCCATCATAGGTGATAATGATTTGTGCAAGTTCTTCATCTGTGAGTGCTTTCATTTTATCAATATCCTCTGAAATTGATTCAACGGTTGTTAATTCACCCTCAGCTTTGATTGTTCGTCTCAACATAGCTTTTACTTCTTGCAATGAATCATTGATAAGATTTCTTGGAATATCAAACAATTCAACAAGTCTTTTTGCATCGTCTAATGTTAACATAGCAACATCATCTTGGATATAAAACTCATCTTTACGTAAGACAGTTTCACCAATAAGACTGTAAAGAGTACGTAAGTCAACATGTGGTGTTCGTTCAGGATCATGAATATCAATCAATGATTTGAAGAACATGTCTCGAGTGACTTTTTTACGTGCATATGCTTCTGATTCACCAGCTTTTAATGCATTAGGAATTGATAAGTCAGCCATTAAAGCAACGAACTGGATTGCTAATTTACTTACTCCTTTACTACCAAAAGCTTTGACATTTTCCAAGAGCTTGATGAGAGAAGGATTTGCAGTCATCTCGTTAAGATTTAAAGTTAAATGTTCTTTGAACATATCTTCAACGATAGCAACACGTTCTAGCTTTGTTCTTGCGGGCCAGAGAACTTCTGGGATACGATTGATAATAGGTTGTGCTTCTTCACCGAAAACACTAAGAGGAGCGTTTGAGGTAAAGATCATTGCACCATCAACAAAAACAGGTCTACCTTGAATGGAATATTTTATTCCACTAGGATCTTCTAAGAAACCCATTAATGCTTCAAGGAAATTAAGTGGTAAACGCTGAATTTCGTTTACAACAACAAAACCTTGAGAAAGCACACCAACTTTATGAGCCATAGGTGAGAAAGTTGTAGAAGTTTGACCACCAAAGAGTTGTTCTAGGTTTTCAACTCCTGCAAGTAACATATATAATCCTTCAGGGTCATTTCTTGGATCAATTTGAGCGACATTTACAACGGTTTTATCAGCTTTTACAGCATTTAATGCTTTAATAACATCATCAGCATTTAAACCTACTACTTCAGCAGTTCTATTAAGATTAACATCTTGTGAAAGTACTTTCTTGAGAGATTCTTCAACATTCTTTTTACAGAAAGGACACAAGTTTTGTAAAACTTCAGCAGAACCTTGAGGGTCTTGCTTGAAAGTCTCAGTTAGAAGAACTAAATAACCAGCATCTTCATTGAAAGGGCAACCAGCAATATGCCATTTTCTTTGATTAATTGCTCTCGTAAGATGTTTGAGAATTGTTCTTGCAAAGAGTGTTTTAGCTTCACCAGTAGGACCTATTAAGAGGACCTTACCTGAGACAGCTATTTTATCCATGACAATTCCTTTGGAATGTTCGTTACCTCGAACAGCTGGATCATCATTTATCTCTTTTCTAAGTTCAGGTTCGTTCAATAATCTCCTGACAGAGCAACCTTTATACCCTTTTTTAGCTAATGAAGCAATTGTTTCAGTCATTTTTCATACACTCACAAATTATTTTTCAGGTTTTTGTTTTGATTTTTCACTAGGTTTTTTACCTTCTTCTGAAGGTGTTTTTTTCTTCAAAATTTTAGGTTTAATCCCTAAGACTTCGATATAATCATCTAGCCATTTAAAACAGGCTGTAATATCTTCTTTTTTATTTTCATGGACTTCCATGACATTCCACAAACGATCAGTTAATCTGACCAATGAATAAGCTTCGATAATTTCAGAGTTTGTCAATGCAATATCTCGTTCAGCATTATATCCTAAAATGAATATCGGAATATTTCTTGTATCTTCATTCCAAACAAACATTTCCCAAAGATATTCTTTTATCTTGGACAAATCTTTTGTGTCAGCTGAATTAACTAGAAATATTGTTCCATCTGTTTTTTTAAGCAAGGCAGGTCTTAATTCGGTATCAAAATCAGGTTCCTCAGTACTAAAAGTATATTTAGTTACTTTTTCTTTCGGATCTATCACTGATTCCTTTATAACATCGATGATGTAATCTCGAGTTTCATTTTTTTCTCCGAGAAATAAGACGTGTTTTGGCGGTTTCTGTCGTTTGAACATTTTAAGCACCCACTATTAGTTAATTGAAACCTCTGCTTAGGATGTGGTCAATTGTAGCCTTAAAATTATTTTAAGGACAAAAGATTGAGTTTTCTTTTAATTAATAATTATTTTGATATTCTTCGTTATTTTGAAATTAGGTTTCTTATTAGTATTTTCGTTATAATTAGATTTTTTTTGATTGGTTGTTCTAGATTTTAACAAATGTTAAAATATTTCATAGTAATATTAACAATAATGTGGTGACAAACTTGAGTGAAAAAGATAGTTCAATTGAGGAAGAAAAAACATTGAACGAAGAAAAAGAGGAAGAAGATGAAGAGGAGGAAGAGATAGAAGAATTACCAATAAAATACAACTATTCAATTCCCAAAAAAATCAAAAGGGTAAAAATAAGTATTGCAGTAATCATTAACTTCGTTATTGGTGGAATGATGACTGCCCTAGCAATTTATTATTTTATTAAACCACCTGAAGAAAATACCACCTATTGGAGAATTTTTGGTGTTTTTTTGATATTATTTGGTGGATTCCTATTAATACAATTTCCAATGGTAATGATGCGAACAATAAATTCAAGTTTGAAACTAGAGGGAAAAAATGTTTATGTAAGAAATGTTTTGAATTGGAAAGCATTACCTTGGGGGGATATACAAGAAATATATCTTCGAGAAAAATTGACTCGAGAAATAGATAAAAATGAATTAGTAGCTATTGATATAATTCGTTTTAGAACAATTAATAATAGCATTCATTACTTTGCTGACTCATATCCAACACTAGATGCTGAACAAATGAAAAAATCATTAAAAGAAATTTTCTCAGAAAAAATTGCTGATACTGATTATCATGTTGGTGAACGTGTTGAACGACCAGCAATAAATATGCGAATAACCTACTATATCAAAATACCAAATTAAATTGGCAAATATATGAATAAATAAGAAATTAAAAGAAAAATGAAGGAAGCGAATCAATTTAGATTGATTGCTTCTATTTTCTTGGTTATTTTTTACCTGGTTGTTGCTCTGCTTTCATACGAGATTGGGCAATGAGTTCAAAACCTTGAGAGTTGCACATAACAGGATTGGGAGGAACGACGACCTCTTCAGGTGATTTAACAATATTCGATTCCCACATCCGTTGCTTTAGCACATCACCAAAAACATAGGCACCACCACCTGTTAGTATTACACGCTCTATCCATGCATCGGGTGGAAGTGTTCCTAATAGTCTAGTAGTTTCATCTATTATTAGTTCAGAAATATTATCGATATAATATTGTTTTATTTCTGAGACATCAAATTGTTGTCCACCTACCATGACTGCTTTAAGATTCTTCTCTATTGTTTTCATTAAATCAAAAGGTCTGATTATCTTTCCTGTTTGTTCTTGTAGTGATCTTGCCATTCTTGTTGTTAATGTATCTACTGCTTCTTCTAAACTGCCACTCGCTGTTCTCATCAATCGTCCTTGATAAACTGTTAAAATATCAGTTGAACCATGACCTATGTCAACTATAATTGCATCTACTGCTCTACTTTCACCTGAAGTTTTAAGTATTTGATAATAAGAACCATAAGGTTCTGGTAGCACTAAACACTTATCAACCGTTACGTCATAGCTAAAGGTTTCTCCTGTTGCATCGTTCTTGACGTTGATTTGCATTGCCTCAGATAATCCTTTAGAGAGAGTAGACATTTCTTCTTGGGAGGTTGCTACTGGCACTCCTGTAGCGATAAGAATATTTTCCCCATCTCCTTTGATGAATAATGAAAGAGCAGCTTTAATTGCCATAACAGCATCTTTGATACTCTTCATTTTACCTTCAGAAGCTAAGGGGCGTTTTATTTCACTTTGTAATCGAGCTAATTCTCCTACAAAAAATGTTTGTCCTCCTTCCTCTAGTACCAAGTTGTTTTCCAACGATTTATCTAGAGTCATTCCAGTCCATCCAGGATTGGGATCACCAATTATGGATGGAATCTTGATTAATGATTCACCATTATTGGAAGACATCTTGATAGTACTAGTACCAAGGTCTATACCAACACTTCTCAATACTTTTTTAGACACTGTAAGTACCTTCTATGTTTCCTAGAAAATCATACAATATAATGAATAAAAACTTCACGTTTTACGCATTATCTCTACTATATCAATTTTTTTCTTATTTTAGATTATATTCTATATTTTTGTATTTAACCATATAAAAAAAGTCTTTCCCTCATATTCTTTTTGCTGATAACTCACTTGTTGCCTACAAAGAAATTATTTAATACTGGAGTATTCTCTTTACAAATATACTATTCCAGTAAATCTAGGAAATAAGTGTGATCCAAGTGGTTAATGAAATATTTGAACATAAATCAATTCTTTCTGCTCATATTGCTAAAAAAATTATTGAGGATGAAGGTATTGATGTAATGTTAAAATCACCTTTGGATATTGCTATAGTTTGCCACGAAAAACATTATGTCAAAAAAGAAATAATTAGTAAATTGGTTTTTCAGCTTTCAGAAATTGGTTATCTTGAACGAAGTGGAGAAGTATATACGCTTGTTGATCAATGGCGGCGTACATTACCATCTAAGACTTCTTCTATTGAAAGTCTGAAATCCTTAGGAGCTTATCAACTGTTCCTTTTTGAAGAACATCTAGCCAAATATTTTCTTGATATTGTTCATAATGATATTCAAAAATTAGATATTGCTAAATTCATCTACTACTTAGATACTATTGATAGTTCTAAAGGTTTACAGGAAATACGTTCAGAAGCAATTTCACTAGTGGAATCAAACGAGGTTCCTAAAAATATCTTGAATATTGATTTTGGATTAGGTCATTCAGCAGTACAATTATCAACACTTTATCCTAAAAGTAATATATTCTCAATTCAACTAGATACTTCTTTACGAGAAGCATATGAATACACTATACAACGGTATAGTAATAATTCGAATTTATTTTCTGATAGTAAGTATCCTTCTGAATTGATAAATAAGCTAGTGAGTGAAAAAGTAGATTTGATTTTTGTGTTCAACCCCTTTGGTTTCCATATGAATAACATAGAACGTTATCTCACATTAGCAGCTCAAGTTGCTAAAAGTAAAACTAAACTCATAATGTATGTTCCTTTCATTAATCAACCAAAAGATACAATACTGGCAGAATGGTTAGCAATGTGTATAGAATCCATTGAAGTATATCGCAATTTTGATTATTATAATGTAGTCTTTTCAAATAATAATTTTGAAATTGATCAAAAGAAAATCAACAAGCGCTATATCATTGCGAGATATGTACAATAAGATTGATTAGCAGATTAATTACCTATTTTTACAATGATTTAAGAATTAGAATTATTTTTCATAATTATAAATGGGTTTGATAGTATGTCAGGTCGAGCTTTCCAATATTACGTATTTCTTTTGGAATTTGATGAAGAAATACAACAAGCAAATATGCTTATTCTCCCAGCAAAAGCCAAATCAACTAGAATAAAACCTATAGAAAGAGCAAAAGTACAATTCACAATAGAAAATGGACGTTTGCGTCCTTACAAATATTTAGTATTAAGTAAAACTGGTAGTGAGTATAAAAGGCCTGAAGATATTACTGATGTTTTACGAAAAGCGAAAGGTATAATCCTATCATTAGATGATCAACCAAAAAATTATGATTTATTCAAAGAGTATTTCAAGACTTTTAATATCAATGAACCCACTATTCGAAAGATATGCCGTCTCTGTATGATCGATCACCAAAGGATCACCCTTTTGACTGATGATCGAGAATTTCTTGTTTCAGGTCATAAAGCATGTCAACAATGTGCTCGAGATGAATTAGATAAGGATATTTCAATAAAAGAAATCAATTTAACTACAAATGGAAAAAGACATTTTCATAAAATTTTGAACAATATAAAAGATGTTGATAAAGTACTTGAAGTATTTGACTATAATTTTCGACCAACCAATAATCCAGAGCTAACTATGTTTGATGTGATTGGTGATGTAGATGATCTAAAGGAATCAAGACCAATTGATAATTTAGCTTTACCTAATAAAATGAAACAGATACTAAAGGAAATAGGAATAAAGAAGCTTTTACCAATTCAAGTAAAAGCCATTAATGCTGGTTTGATGAAAGATAAAAATCTGCTAATTGTTGCTGGAACTAGTAGTGGAAAAACGCTCATTGGTGAGCTTGCAGGAATAAGCAAAGCTTTACAAGGAAAGCCAATGATTTATTTAAGCCCTCTAGTTGCCCTTACTAATCAAAAGTATGAGGATTTCAAATTAAAATATAATAAGGAAGGATTAAGGGTAGCTATAAGAGTGGGTATGAGTAGAATTGATGTTGGTGATGAGGCTGAATATATCATTGACACTGATTACCGAAACGCTGAGATAATAACTGCTACTTACGAAGCTTTTGATTTACTTTTACGGAATAATAAGAAAGATGTTTTAGAAAATATCGGTACTGTAATCATTGATGAAATTCAGTTACTTAACGATTTAGAAAGAGGTCCAGAAATAGATGGAATTATTGGTAGGATAAAATCATTATTTCCAAAAGCGCAAATTATTGGATTATCAGCAACAATTGGGAATCCAGAAATTTTAGCTGAACAATTAGGCTTGGATCTTCTTGTGCATGAAGCAAGACCTATTCCTCTAGAACGTCATATTGTTATAGCTAAAGATCAAGATGAAAAAGAGATTTTCTTAAGAGATTTAGTACGTGATGAATACAATAAAAAATCAAGTTATGGATATTTTGGTCAAACAATTGTCTTTACTAATTCAAGAAGGCATTGTTTTGAACTTGCTGTTAAATTGAGTAGAAGTGGATTAAGGTCCATTGTTTATCATTCTGGTTTAACCTTTAAGGAACGAAAGAAAGCAGAGTTGGGTTTTGCAAAAGGGGAGTATGCTGCAATAGTAACCACTGCAGCACTTGGTGCGGGGGTGGATTTTCCTGCAAGTCAAGTAATTTTTGAATCACTAGCAATGGGTATAAGTTGGATATCTGTAGCAGAATTCCATCAAATGACGGGAAGAGCTGGAAGATTAGGTTATCATGATAAGGGAAAAGTGGTCTTATTAATTGAACCTAATAAGAAGTATCATAGTTCTATGCAAAAAACAGAGGATTCTGTTGCATTCGATCTATTAACAGAACCAATTGAACCTGTTGAACCTTTAATGGAAGGTGATAACCAAATTGAACAAATTTTAGCTGGAATAGTAGCAGCAGACGATCCATCATTGAAAATGTTAATTCATTATTTTGATCAATTGATAGGTCCTGCTGAAACACTAAAGGAATCATTAACGACATTAAAGGACCTCAATATGATTAATGTCTATGAAGAAGGGCCAAGAGCTACAAAACTTGGAAAAGCCACCGCGAGAACATTTTTACCACCAACCCAAGCTGGAGAAATAAAACGTAAATTAAGTGTTTTAAGCCCTCTAGAAATAGCGATTGCTTTTGAACCATTTACCTCAATATTTCTGGATACTAAAATACATGCTGAGATTGAAAAGACAATACGAAGTGGTTATATTGGTTCCAACTTATTCTCAGGTTCAGTTTTAGAATACATGGAATCATCACTTGAAAAAAGATCAAGTCTTCCTAGATTAATAGTTAATACTTTTGGTAAATGGAATATGGAAATCTTCAATTGTGATTGCGTTGATAATCCTTGGTGCGGATGTGGAGAAAAGGCTATCTCGAGGATACTTGTTGAATTACGTTTAGAAAATAAAAATCTCCGAACAATATCTAGTGAGCTAACAAGTCGCTATAATCTCTATGCATACCCAGGTGATGTTTATCGATGGTTTGATACATTAATCCATCACTTACGAGCAGTAGCAAAATTGGCATTAGTTTTTGATGAACGAGCAACCATGAAATTAGCACTTAATACTATCAAAATGATTGAAAAACCATGGATATTACGAAAATATCGAAAACAAAACGAAGAATGAGCATTATTGTTTATATATAATAGGAAATCTTTTTTTTTATCTAAATAACTATATATCTTTAAGTAATAGAAAAATAACAATTAATTAAAAGAAAAATGAGTTGTTTTTATTTGGCAGTTCTAGAATCCGGTGTTATGTTTGGTGGCATTCCCATAGTAAAAATGAGTTACTATGATGAAAAATCGACTAATACCTTTCTAACTACAGGATTACTAGAAGCTATTCAATCATTTGCTATAGAAGTTTTCAACGATGAGACAGAAATTTTTCGCATGAAAAAATATTCAGTCTATCTCCATAAAATCAAACTTACAAGTAATCAACTCGTAACAATTTACTGTATTTGTGATAGCACTGATAGGATAAATATAATAAAAGAAATTATGAGATCAATTGCTGGTAAATTCATTAATCAATTTTCTAATGTTGAATTGAGTGGTTTAGATAATTATAAGAGATTTGAAGAAATTATCACCAAAAGTTTTGGCGATCTTATTTACCGTTCTGATGATCGATTACGTAGAGTTTTTTTTGATAGTGAAAAATAATCCGAGAACATGTCTTCTAAGTATATTTCGTTAATACTACTATTTATAAAGGGGATACATAGAAAAACAATTAAATGAATTATCATTGTTCAACTGACAGAGGAAAAAAGAAATGGTAGAAAATGAACCATTACCTAATGCAATAAAAATGAAATTAGCTTCTATGGATGATTTAGTAAGAATGGCTTTCTTTAGTGCAGCAAGAAATCATGGCTTGAATTTCCTTTTATTCGAAGATAAGAAAAAATGGTTTATTGGATTTCTTACAGGTGTTGCAGGGTATTTCGATTTAAGAGGTCTTCCAATGTTTTTCTATGTTGAAATGGATGAAAAGGCTGATAACTGCAATTTTATTAGATATGAATCAATTGAATCTGAAAAATGGTCTTTCTGTAAAACAACTCCTACTTCAACTAAATGGTCATATCTTCCTGTAATACAACTTGCTGAAAAACCAAATTTCTTCTAAATAATAAAATACTAAATAATAATTAAGAAAATAGTAGAACAAAAGACTTGAGGATGTTCGAATGGTAGCAAAGAAAATCTTAACAAGTATAGCAGTCATAGGTCATGTAGATCATGGTAAGTCAACCCTTATGGGTCATTTTCTCTATGACATTGGAGCTGTTGATCCAAGAGTTATGAAGAAAAATGAATCAGATGCAAATGGGTTTGGTATGTCATCTTGGAAATGGGCTTACGTTTTAGATGCTTTTGAAGAAGAAAAAGAAAAAGGTAAGACTATGGATATTGCTTTTAGAAGATTTGAAATTGATAATAGAAATTTTGTTATCGTTGATAATCCTGGTCATCGAGATTTTACCAAGAATACCATTGCTGGACTAAGCACTGCAGATGCATGTGTACTTGTCATTAGCGCTAGCAGAGGGGAAATTGAAGCAGGTTTGGAAACAGGTGATGAAATTACTCCTTCAGGTCAAACATTAGAACACACTCTAATTGCTTCAGTATTAGGAATAAAGGATGTTATTGTAGTAGTAAATAAAATGGATAATGCCAATTATTCTGAAGTACGTTTTAATGAATGTAAAAAAATTCTAATTGATTTTCTTAATCGAATACAAAGTCCGTGGATCAAATCAATTGACAATATTCCATTTATTCCTTTAAGTGGCTTAACCGGTGAAAATTTGGTAACTCCAAGTACAAATATGCCTTGGTATAAAGGACCCACATTAAAAGAAGCTATCGGCAAAATTTCCATGCCTGAAGATCTTTCAGATAAAGATTTGCGGTTAGTGGTTTATGATGCGTATCAAGAACCTGGAATTGGACTTATTGGTTATGGACGAATTATTAGTGGTGTTATCAAAGTCAATGATAGAGTAGTGGTAGCTCCAGGAATTAGAACTGCTACTGTTCGTACAATTTGGGATGAAGAAGATGAAATTACCGAAGCAAGCTCAGGAATGGATATTAATTTCTTGTTAAAAGGTGAAGCAGAAGATGATTTGCGAAGAGGAGCAGTTATAGGATTATCAACTAAAATACCCTCTTCTAAACCTCGAATACAGGTAAGACTCCTTTACCTAGGATTACATCCTTTGGTTTTAGGTAATATTGCTATTCTGCATATTGGTTCTGATCATGTTGAAGCTGAGGTAGAAACAATAACAAAAGTTTATCGAACAAACAATCGTTTTAAATCAACTCCTCGAGAAATCGATGGTAAAACTATTATGATTTTTACAGATGAAGTTGCAAGTGTGATTTTAAAAGTCAATTCTCCTATAGTTGCAGAAAAACAAACAGAAATTCCTAAATTAGGTCGTGTGATTTTAAGGAAAAAAGGTCGTGTAATTGCTGCTGCAGTAGTTGAAGATATTCTTGATTAATTTTGATGAAGGTATAATAATTATGAATCCTTCATCAATTTCTGACAATTCCAATTCTACAGAAGCAACAATTGATTTACATGTACATACAACAGCTTCAGATGGAACTTTCAGCCCCAGTCAAATTGTGAAAATTGCTTCAGAATTAAAATTAAAGGCAATAGCTATAACTGACCATGATACTGTTGATGGGATTGAAGAAGCTTTAGAAGCAGCAAAAAAAGAAAATATAGAGATTATTCCTGGAATTGAATTTAGCACTGAAATATATAATGAAAGCATACATATAGTTGGTTTATTCGTTGATTATAATAATTCAAAATTAAAAAAATTAACATATGAGATTTTACATGCAAGAGAGATTCGAGCTGAAAAAATAATCGAAAAAGTAAATAATCTAAATTTAGGACCAAAAATCACAATAGATGAAATTAAAGAAGTAGCAAATGGGGTTATTGGCAGACCACATATTGCTGAGGTAATGGTCAAAAAAGGATATGCTAATTCAATAAATCTCGTTTTTACTAAATTCCTAAGAAGAAATGGTCCTGCTTATGTTCCTCGTTTTAAACTTACACCAAAAGAAGCGATCAGATTTCTTAGAAAAATAAAGGCAATACCTGTTTTAGCCCACCCAGGATATATTTCATCAGAAATTGATTTAGAGAAATTTATTGCTGAATTAGCTTCAGAAGGTTTAGGTGCTATAGAAATCTACTATCCATCTCACACAAAAGATAATATCAAAAAATTCAAAGCATTAGTCAAAAAACACAATCTATTGGAATCAGGTGGTAGTGATTACCATGGTCTAATTGATGAAGGTTCTTTAATTGGTAGCCAAAAAATCCCATATTCAGTTTTGGTTGATATGAAACAAAAATATGGTTTTAAATAATTGATTTTCTTGCTATAGCTAAAATTTCATTTCCTGAATCTATTAGAAATTTATCTGTGGAGATTTTCTTTTCTAATTCAAGGTAAGTTTGCCAGATTTCTTCATCTTCTATTATGGTTTTTAGTGAATTATTAGCAAATGGTGAAAGAATGTTAATAGCACTTAGTTCCAGAACTTCACAGAGATTAGAAGTTATCATTTCTACTAATTCATTACTATTGATAGCATGGTATAATGGTTCTCCTGGAAAATCTTCGTGTTGCTTAATATTTGTAGCAATAAAATCCCATAAACCAGATTTTGTTGGTTCCGTTAGTTTTTCAATCTGTTCGTTTAATACTAGCTCTCGAAAATAGCTTATTTTATTTTTAACCGAAATTATTATTGGCGCTCCTTTCTTTACTACTCTAACTAATTCCTTATACATTTTGTATTTATGTTCACACGTGTATGATAGAGTGCCAAATAAACTGATGACCATATCAAATGTTTCATCATTAAATTGTGTCAGTTCACTAAAAGATTCTAATAAAGAAAATTCATCTACTTTTTCTGATAAATTAGAATTAGCAAATTTTTCACGGGTGATTTGGAGTTGTTCTTCTGAAATATCACCTATTGTTACTTTTCGATTCATTTGAATAACTTTTGTTGAAAAAATTCCAGGATCAATTCCAATATCTAAAATCAAACTTCCCTCAGGTGGTAAATATTTCAAGATATAGTCACTAATGATACTATGATGAATAGTTCCAATTGCGCTTCTTATAAATTTCAAATACCAATCAGTATCACTGCGTTTTTCAATGAATTTCTTCAAAATATCTTTATTAAAGGTCAACTTTTACCCTCCAGAAGAATATTATTAAATATATAGTATTACACTTTTATCTAATTTACCCATTTTTATGAAAGAGGTAAGACCTTTGTCCAAAAAAACAGAAGAAAATAAAACTCTAAATTTGAGAACAAGACCAACTGTTGATGAATATTTTACTGCAATGGCTGAATTAGTTTCAACTAGATCAACTTGTTTACGCAGACAATTTGGAACGGTTATTGTTCAAGACAATCATGTTATTTCAACAGGATATAATGGTGCTCCAAAGGATATGCCTCACTGTATAGAAATTGGTTGTTTAAGGGATGAACTTGGTATACCTAGTGGAACTAAACATGAAGTATGTCGTGGTGTTCATAGTGAACAAAATGCTATTATTCAATGTGCAATTCATGGAGAATCAACAAAAGATGCTACCTTATATGTTACTGGATATCCTTGCAAGATTTGCGCTAAAATGATTATAAATGCAATGATCAAAAGGGTTGTAATTTCTGGGAGTTATTCTGACACAGAAGGTATTTCACTTTTAGAACAAGCAGGTGTTCAAGTGACTATTTTAGAAATAGTTGCAAAAGAAACTTTAGACAAGGTTGTAAAATTAAAAGAATCCTGGCAAAGAGAATAGTCATTATTTAACAAAGCCGATAAGCTCTAAATGATTATAAGTTCGTACAAAAATCACTGGTAAATTCTTGTTCCTTAATAGATTTTTTAATTCGATGTCATTAGTTACAACAATAACTGAATCCTTATGTATCTCAGCATATGAAATGATTTTATTATCAGTTTTAGATATATCTTCTGGATCAAAATCAATTAATTTTAAAGTAGAGATTAATTTATGAATAAATTTTTTATGGCGATTCAATTTAGGCTTCTTTTTGGCTATGAATTCCAATTCCTTTAAACAGGCAGAAAGCACAGCAATTTCATGTTTTTGAGGAATTAAACGTTCAATTTCACTATGTATGTTAAATTTACCTTCTGAAATAAAAATAAGGATGTTTGTATCCAAGATGATTTCAAACGACATAAAAAAACTCCCCCGAAAAAAATCTAAGCGATATTACCAAATCCAATAAGTCGAAATCGGTCTTGTATCCTACGTGAGACTGCTACTCGTGTACCAGAAGATGCTGCTACTGGTCTAACAAGTTTAACGGTTACTAGATTACCTTTTGCTATATTTGTTATAGCTCCAAGTGTTATAGCAGTCCAAACATTTAGCATTAATTGTTCGCCTATTGCAAGATTTTTCACTTTGGTTTGTTCAGCCATTCCAACTACAAAATCCATTAAACTCATCTTTATTGTTAATTCTTCTGACACATCTGGTAGTTTCCCAGGTAATCCAATAATATTTCCGACCAAATTATCAGAACGAGTAAAAGCAGGATCGATATTGGTTCGTATGGACATTAATCCACCAGGTTTTGCTTCTTTGACTCGACCTAATGTTCCCGCATAAATGCTAGTTATTGTCGTTTTAATAGGAGTATATTTCCTACCTTGACGAATTCCAGGGACAATTTCAATTTCATCCCCTTCTTTTAAAACACCTCTAATTATTGAACCACCTAAAACTCCACCTAAAAGCTCCTCAGGGAAGGTTCCAGGTTTGTTAATTTCAAAAGATCTTGCAACAAACATTCGAGGTTCAACTTTTTCATCTCGTTTAGGTGTTTTAATTACTTCTTCAATGGTTTTTATCAGAATATCAATATTAGCTCCATGAACTGCACTCATTGGTATAATTGGTGCACCTTCAGCGACTGTACCTTTAACGAACTTCTTGATAGCATCATAATTTTGTAAGGCTTCTTCTTCGGTAACAAGTTCAACCTTATTTTGAACAATGATGATATTTTTAATTCCTACAGCATCCATAGCTGCGAGATGTTCTCGAGTTTGTGCTTGTGGGCAAACTTCATTTGCAGCAATGACCAAAATAGCTCCATCAAAAATTGCTGCTCCTGTAAGAAGAGTAGCCATTAACACTTCATGTCCTGGTGCATCAACAAAGGAAATTCGTCGTTTGATAATTGTTTCCTCACCACAAACGGGACAGGTTGGTTTCGTACTCCACTTCTTATCCTCAGGACACTTAGGGCAATATCGTATATCTGTATCTGCGTATCCTAGTCTAATAGTGATACCACGTTTTAATTCCTCAGAATGAGTGTCTGGAAAGGTTCCTGTTAAAGCTTTTACTAAGGTGGACTTTCCATGGTCAACATGACCTATGGTGCCAATATTTATTTCAGCTTGTTTTCCGTCAGAATATTTCTCATCCTCAGGCTTAACCACTCCCTTCTTTTTAGAAGATTTACTTGCAGTTTGTTTTTTAGTACTCTTTACAGTACTTTCTTCTTCTGTACTACTAGTTTCAGCATCAGATTTAATTTCTACTTCTTCTTCTTTGGGATTTTCGGAAGTGGTCTCTTTACTCAAAACAAATCTATTCTCCAGTTATTAATTCTTCAATTTTCTTTGTGCCCACTTTAGTGATTCTCATATTTATTTGATAAATATCATCACTAATAGCATTTCCTCTAACAAGCTTTCGTTTCTTCAAGCCTCTGTCTTTAATTTTAAATCCTGGTCCACTTGTTGTTAAGATGCGTTTTCGAATGGGTCCTTCAAGATTAGATTTCATAGGGAAACCATCTTTATCGCTTCCACCGGTAATCTTGAATAAATATCCTGGGAATCCAATTGGGCCTCCATCGATCTCTTCACTAATCTTTTTACCAATTAGGACGTTAGCTTTACCACCTTCAACAATTGTTTTGAAGGTTTTGCCGGATTCTGGATTGCCGATATTTAGTTGGAATTTAGCCAATTAGTATTTCTCCTTGTTCTTCTGAGATTCTTTGTTTATATATAAATCTCTCTTACGTTATGGTTGGAAACGCGTTAAAAGAGTTTATATTTCTATTGATTGGTTCTTTTCTAACTTGTTATAAAAATTTCGTTAATCTTCATTATCTTATAACGTATTATTCTCTAGTAATTTATCAACCATTTTAATATAACTAGTTTTTTGATTAGTGATTTCACTTATTTCCTTATAATATTTTTTCAATAAAA